>CAZDUE010000082.1:0-6180 GCA_964508575.1 uncultured Methanosarcinales archaeon | reverse complement strand
CCTTGCTCGTGAAGAGAATTCAATTCTTTCAAAATTTCTGTATTTCTCACTTCATCAAGCCTTTTCAATCTTTCATCTGCAAGTATCCTCATATTTTTCTTAACTCTCTCTACAACTTCTGAAGGAGGAACTGCAACATACTTTATGGGCTTTCCTAGTTTCATAACTACAAAACCTTTTTTTTCCAAACTTTCTAGAATATCATAACTTCTTGACCTGGGAACATTAGCAATGTCTGATAATTCACCGGCTGTTGAAACCCCTCTGGACAATAATGCCGCCCAAATCTTAACTTCGTATAAATTTAAAGAAAAATATCGTCTTAGTTTGCTTAAAAATTCTTCCTTTACTATCATTTGATCAATCCTCCTGTACGCTTAACTCCGCGCAATAATCACCTGTGAAAATGCCACAACTAAAGGTCACAAATTAATTGTTAAATCCTATGTTAATCCTGACAAATCTAATCTTTCAAAAATAATCATCAATAATCATCATTTAACATTTCTACTTGTTAATGACGTAGATTATCTTTGTACCCACCCTACAGTCATATTTAAAACATAACTTCTATTTAAACCTTGCTCTTGGTGTAATTTTTGAGAAATAACAAATAATTGTCATGCATTGGAAGATACTCAAATAAAATGGAAAAGACTTTTAAAGATGCTTTCAAATAATCAAGGTAATTAAATTCATCTGATAGACAATAAGCCACAATAAGCCATAATGAGCCTGATAAATAAAATAACAAGGACTGTGAAAAATTGGAAGAATAAAGCAAGAATTGCCTTTCCTGAAACTGAAGACTCTCGTGTCATCAAAGCTGCGATTCAAATCAAAAAAAAGAAAATAGCAGAGCCAATATTGATAAAAAATCTTGATCTTGAAAAATCAGAAGAATACTCACAAAAACTATTTGAACTGCGAAAAGAAAAAGGACTGGCTCTTGATCAGGCGCGTGAATTATTAAAAAATAAAATATACTATGCAGTAATGATGGTTTATTGCAGGGACGCTGATGCCGTAATCTCAGGATCTTTATCACCAACATCAGATACTGTGCGTCCAGCATTGCAGATATTAAAGCAGGGCTACGCATCTTCATTCTTTATAATGGAAAAAGGTAAAAGAGTATTCTTCTTTGCAGACTGCGCTCTTAATCCTGATCCAAATTCTGAACAACTGGCAAAAATCGCTCTTGACACCAGCGAGAGTGCAAAAAGATTCGGAATAAAACCCAGAGTCGCGCTTCTTTCATTCTCAACAAAAGGATCTGGAGAACATGAACTTGTAAAAAAAGTGCAGGATGCTGTGAGTATAGTCAGAAAAATAAACAATAACAATATACACTCTATTGATGGAGAATTACAGCTTGATGCTGCTATTGTTAAAGAAGTTGCAAAGCTAAAAGCTCCTGAAAGCGAGATAGCAGGCAATGCAAATGTCTTGATATTTCCTGACTTAAACTCTGGAAATATTGGATACAAGCTAGTTCAAAGATTTGGAGATTACAAAGCGATAGGACCGGTAATTCAAGGCCTTAAAAATCCTGTAAATGACTTAAGCAGAGGATGCTCAGTTCAAGATATCATTGATCTTGCAGCAGTAACTTCATTACAAGTTCATTTCACTGATGTGCAGAAAAAAGGAAAATGGTAAGAAAATGGCAAAAAATGGCAAAAAAAATGACTTTAAAAATCTCAGATAAAAAGAAAAAAACTAAAAAAAATCTGATCATAATTTTAGTGATAAATGTCGGAAGCTCTTCTATCAAATATGCTGTTTATCAGAAAAAAGAAACTCAAAAAGAACTGCAAAATCTTAAAAAAGTCCTGGAAGATAATATGCAAGGGCTTTTCCATAAAAAAGATCATGTGAAAGCGCTTAACAGAATACTGGAAAATTTGAAAGAAAAAAATTTATGGCCTGATCTTATCGGACATCGTGTAGTACATGGAGATGATATAAAAAATCCTAAAATAATTGATGCTGAATTACTGAGAAAATTAAAAAAAATAACAGAGCTTGCTCCTCTGCATTTAATCCCTGAAGTGCGAGTTATTGAAGAATTGGAAAAAACAAAGATAATGCAAGTTGCGGTTTTTGATACTTCTTTTCATTCTGAAATGCCTGAAAAAGCACGAGTTTATGGAATACCCTACAAGTATTATGAACAAGGAATAAAGCGTTATGGATTTCATGGAATCTCTTACAAATATATTTCTGAACATTTAAAGCATTTAAAATATGAAAAGATGATAATATGTCATTTGGGGAATGGATGCAGTATGTGTGCAGTTGAGAATGGAAAAAGTAAAGACACTACAATGGGATTTACTCCTTTAGAAGGATTGATTATGGGAACTCGTTCTGGAAACATTGATCCTGCAATAATTCCTTATCTTTTAGAGAAAGGACAAACTCTGGAGGAAGTTAAAAAAATGCTGAATCATGAATCTGGAGTTCTTGGAATTTCAGGAAAAACTTATCATCTCGGAAAACTACTTAAGAAAAAAGATGCACGATCAAAACTTGCAATTGATGTTTTCTGCTATACCACTGCGAAGCATCTTGGATCAATGATCACAGCGATTGATGGGGTAGACGCAATAATATTCACTGCAGGAATTGGCGAGAATAACCCGGAGATAAGAACTAAGATTTTGGCAAATTTTCAATATCTGGGAGTTAAAATTGACGAATCTAAGAACAAAACAAATAATGAAATTTTTCATGCAGTAAATTCTAAAATAAAACTGTATAAAGTAAAAACAGACGAAGAGCTTGTCATTGCAGAAGAAACTCTGAGAGTTTGTCAGTCTTCTCGTTGACCATACAAAACTTTATAAACATCTTGTTTTTCTTGTTCATTGCATTAATTGGTTTGATATTAATCATGATTGGATTGATCATTGATTGATAATATTTTAATCAATATATTTCAATTAATATTATTAAGTTAATCAGGGTGGAAATTCATGGAAGACAAAGAAGAACGCGAATATAAAGCAGCCAAAGCTGTTGAGAATTCTATTAAAAAAGAAATCAAGGAAGATCTGAAAAAATTTGAAGAAGAAAAACTGAAAGAGATGGAAGCTGAAAAAATAATCAAAGAAAATGCAGAAAATGATTTGAAGCATAAAAAAGAATCCACAGATAAAGAAACAAATAAAGATGCTAATATAGGTTTTGATTTCTCAAAAATATTCAAGAAAAAACATAAAGAATCCCAAGAAAACACCCAAGATTCCAAAAAAGAAAGTAAAATTGAAGCGCATGAAAAACACAGGAAGCATGAAAAAGAGTCCACAGATAAAGAAACAAATAAAGATGCTGATATGAGTTTTGATGCAAAAGGATTTTTCAACAAAAATAAGAATACAATCAAAATAGTGGCATTAATATTGATACCAATAATGCTGATGTTCTTCTTCAGGTTGTATCCTACTTATCTGCCGAGAACAGGAGATTGCGATAAGTTCAATGACAAAATCTTTATCGGATTAGATCCTTCAAGAGATCGAGAAGAGTGCTGGGCAGTAAGAGCAGTTTACTCTCAAGTAAGAAATAGCCTAGCCAGTCAAGTTAGCTCACAATATCCAAATCTTCCAGATACTCAGAAATCTGCGATTGTAAAACAGAAATTCAAAGAAATACTGAAAGATGATGCTCAAAGAGCTGCAATTGAAAAACAGATAGATGAAACAGGAATTTATTTCAAGCAAGAATTCCAAGATGAAAATGGATATACTTACCTTTCAGATATTGATTCTTATTCATGGCTCAGACAAGCAGACAACATAATAAAGAATGGACATATAGGGGATAGAATTGAAAATGGAACACCAATAAATGCATTAGCACAAGCACCATTTGGAAGAGAAGAAACTCCAAATCTCCATAGTTATTCAATTGTATTTGCGTATAAAATAGGACACTTCTTTAATAATAAATTTACAACAATGAGAGCTTCATTCTATGTTCAAATACTATTCACAATACTTGGAATCATAGCTGCGTTTTTCATAGTAAGAAGAATAACAGATGACTTGGGAGGATTCATAGCAGCTACTGTGATAGCAATACATCCATTTTACATGTCTAGAAGTTTTGGATCAGATACTGATGTCTACAATGTAGTATTTCCTTTGCTAATAACCTGGGCATTCCTTGAATTATTGTATTCTAATTCCTGGAAGAGATCAGCAATACTTGGAGCAATAACTGGACTATTAATAGGAATCTTTGCATTTGCATGGAGTGGATGGTGGTATGTATTTGACTTCATACTAGCTTCTTGTGCATTATACTTGATTTACTTGCTAATTGTAAAATATACTGAAAAGAAAAAAGATGATTCAACAAATATAGAAATAAAAAATATAGGACTGGGAATTCTAGCATTAATAATATCTACAGGAATCTTTGTAACAATCGTCAGAGGATTCCACGCTTTTGTAGACTCACCTTTCTCACCATTCAGATTCGCAAAAGGCGCTGCTTCACAAGTATTTATCGGAGACATATGGCCTAATGTCTATACAACAGTGGCAGAATTAAATCCGGCTAATTTTGGATCAATAGTCAACAATATAGGAGGAAAATTCTACTTTTATATGAGCTTAGTCGGAGTAATCGCACTATTAGTGATTGCAATAATAAAAACAATAAAACATGAGAAAAAACAGGCAAAAGTTTACATGATACTAGGAATATTATGCAGTTTATGGTATGGAGCTACAATATACGCAAGCTTCTCAGGAATAAGATTCGTATTATTGCTTGTCCCTCCTTTTGCAATAGCACTAGGAATTACTTATGGACTAATCAGCGTTTATGGAACAAAATGGCTTAGTGAATCATTAAAACTAAACAGAAAACTTGTAACGTGGGTCGTACTTATATTATTACTGTCAACATTTATACTTCCAGCAAACAGCTTTGCTAAAGATGCAGATAGGACAGCAAGAGATGAATTTCCAATAATTAATGATGCATGGTATAATTCTTTGACAAAAATAAACAAAGAAGCTGCAAACGATGCAATAATAAACTCTTGGTGGGATTTCGGACATCACTTCAAATATCTTGGAAATAGAAAAGTTACCTTTGACGGAGCTTCACAGAATACACCACAAGCTCATTGGATAGGAAAAGCATTAATTACAGAAGATGAAGAACTTTCAATTGGAATATTAAGAATGCTTGACTGTGGGGCAAACAGAGCAACTATCGAATTAGATAAAGAAATCAAAGACATGCCTTATACTATTGATGTAATGTACAAGATAGTAAAAATGGATTTAAAAGATGCTGACAAATATCTTGAAGATTTAGGAATTTCAAGAGAAAAACGTGATGTGATATTGAACTATTCTCACTGCAAAAACCAAGATCATGTTCCTGAAGACTATTTTATAACTTCAGAAGATATGATTGGAAAAAGCGGAGTATGGGGGCATTTTGGAAACTGGGATTTTGTAAGATCAGAACTATGGCTTAACTCCAGAGACTGGGATAAGGAAAAAACAATAAATTTCTTGATATCCAAAAAACTAAACATTTCAAGATCACAAGCAGAAAAGCTTTACTTTGAACTTCAATCAGTGACAACATCAGACCAGGCAAATAATTGGATAGCTCCATGGCCTGGATACGAGCAAAGAATAGGAAGAATTGACTGCATTGAAAGAAATAAAGAATTATTATGTGGAAAAGACCAGCAGATATTTATTAAAATAAATTTAACGACAATGGATGCATTAATGGTTGGAGAACAAGGATTTGTACATCCTAACTCTTTTGTTTATGTTGAAAAAGATGATGTTCAAATAAAAAAATATTCTGACGGGCAAGGGGATTTAGGCATTACACTTGTGCCAAATGATAAAAAACTAGGAAGCTATCAAATACTGATATCATCAGAAGCAATAGCAGGAAGCATGTTCAACAGATTGTTTTATCTCCAAGGCCATGGACTTAAGCATTTCAAGTTCTTTACAAAAGAACAGGGAATATCTGGAGATGTAATCTACATTTGGAAAGTAGACTGGGAAGGAAAAGAAAAACTAACGTACTATGAAGAACCATTGAAAGCAAAAATAGAATTTGGATAAGTTAATTGTAGAGTGCAAGAATCTTTGTCCTAATTTGTTGCAAGAATCTTTGTCCGCTTTT
>CAZDUE010000081.1:0-6874 GCA_964508575.1 uncultured Methanosarcinales archaeon | reverse complement strand
GACATTTGTGCAAGAATTAATCAGAAAACTAATCATGTGGCGAAGTTAAGTTTTACTAAAACATAAAATAATATTAAAAATAACATAAAAAAATCAAAAAAAAGACCAATTCTAAAGATCGCTTGAAGTTACTATCTCTAGCCGTGTTTCATTAGACTTTATTTTGGAATCCATTGCTATCACGAACTTAGTGCTGGTGTTCTCGGCAACTTTGACTAAATCACGGTCAATAGTTCCATCCAAAATTATTGCGTAAACTCCTGTGTTCAAGCTCTTTAATGTTGAAGCTAGCTCGCTTATAGGAACTTTTCCTAAAATATTCCTTTTATAATCTAAAATGTAAGCTCCTCTTGTTCCAATCAAGTCTTCAAGCATTCCAGAAAATGACTTTTTTTCTTCTTCGCTGAGTTTCTGCTTTTTCTCAATTCTTGGAGGCTGTGCCTGTTGCGACTGAACCGATGAAACAGGTCTCTGTTGAGGAACACTTTGTGACTGCTGACCTTGCATTTGATGGTTTGACTGCTGGTTTTGATACTGACTTGAATGCTGTTGAGGTCTTGATCCTGAAAAATTAACTTTCTGAGGCAAAGGTGATTTTTCAAATTCTGCTTTAAATTGTTCAGGACTTATTTTACTCCTCAAGGCCTTATGAATTTCTTTCTTTGTTATTTCTTCAACTTCCTTACCGTCAGGAGCTCTGGTTACGTTGTCAATTTCAGCAACTTCAAGAAGTTCTTTAATAATCAAAGAGCCACCTCTGTCTCCATCAACAAAAACTGTAATAATTTTTTTCTTGCTGAGGTCTATAATGGTCTGAGGAACACTTGTCCCATTCATAGCTATTGAATTCTTTATTCCATGCTTCAGAAGATTGATAACATCTGCTCTTCCTTCCACAATAATGACTTCATCAGATTCATCAATAGCTGGTCCTGCAGGAAGCCGATCTTTTCCATACTCTTGTACTTCCATTACTCTCACTGAATATGCAACTTCATCTGCAAGTTCTTGAGAATCAGGCATTGAATTATCCATTAAACTCTTTAATAACTCTTTAGCCCTTTCAATAACTAATGATCTCTTGCTGATTCTGACATCTTCTATCTTGTCAACTTTAATTTTAGCATTACATGGTCCGATTCTTTCAATAACTTCAAGAGCGGCTCCTACAATTGCAGTCTCTGCCTTGTCAAGAGAAGAAGGAATGATTATGGCTCCTCTTGTCTTTCCACCTTTTGTGTCAGCATTAACTTCAATTCTTCCAATTCTTCCAGATCTCTGCAATTCTCTTAATTCTAAATCTGATCCTAAAAGTCCTTCTGTTTGTCCAAAGATTGCCCCAATAACATCTGGTCTATCTACAATTCCTTCAATTTCTATATTTGCATGTACAATGTACTTTGCTGATACTGGGCTTATTTTTCCCATAATTTCACCTTCTATTTTAAAAAGCCAATACTTACAGAACAAGTCAAACTCATATCAAGTACCTTTAAACCGTCTAAATTTAGTCTAAAATTTCATATTACAACTATTTTGGACTTCATTCAAACTATAAAGGATATATATGAACTTATGATTGATATTAACCTTAACTTGCTCTTTAAAAGCTATTTATTTTGATTTTTTATGTTTTAATATTAATTGTAGCCCGGAACACTAACCCCTAAGTTCCTTGCTATTAGGCGTTGCCTTAGCTCCGTTAGGTACTCTCGTGCCGGGCCATTAATATGATGTAAGTACTTGTGAATTTAACTTAATAAACTCATCACCCACACTTATAGAATAGTAGATAGACTAAGTATATAAATGTTATGTAAATCTTAAATTTTATTGGCTTTTCTCGACGGTAAAATACTTGGAAAATACATGGAATCGAAGAGTTTTAATTACTCTATGATAGTTAATAAATGATGATTAAGTTGATGGACTCAAACAGTGCATTTATATATCCACTTCTGAACTTGAAATTCATGATCTCCCGCGAGAAATTCAAAGTCTATGGAAATGTTTTTGATCAATATACTTTGAGGAACTTGTTTAAACTAAGCTCTCAAGAACATTATGAAGAATTGAAAAGCCCCATAAAAGTTGGAAAAGAGGCTAATGTTTTTTCTGCACAAAAAAAAGACGGATCTTTAGTTGTTGTGAAGATATATCGGCTTCAGTCTTGTAATTTCAATAATATGTATTACTATATCAGTCCTGATCCTAGATATTTATCTTTAAGAAAGCAACGAAGAAAAGTTATATTCTCATGGACTCAGAGAGAGTTCAGAAATCTATATGCTGCTCGTAAAGCAGGAGTTCGAGTTCCAACTCCTTATGCATTTCTAGATAATATCATAGTCATGGAACATATTGGAGATGAACATCCAGCACCTCAATTAAAAGATTCTATTCCTGAAAATCCTGAAAAATTTTTTGATAAAATAATAGATTATATGAAAAAACTTCACAAGGCAAAATTAGTGCATGGAGATTTAAGCCAATTTAACATACTGAACTTTCGCGATGCTCCTGTGTTTATTGATTTTTCTCAGTCAAGCACTTTAGGACATCCAGATGCAGATAATTACTTAAAAAGAGATATCGAGAATGTCTGCAAGTTTTTCAGAAAACATGGAGTGAAAGCAGATCCACAAGATATTGAACAGCAGATAAAGAAAAAGTAAAAATTTTACAGAAACCATTAAAAAGAATCAAAATTCCTATAGTTATTATCAGATAAAAACCTTGACAGTGATACTATGACCTCCTTTAATTATGAACTAAAAATCCCTAAAGACAGAGTTGCTGTAGTGATAGGGAAAGACGGATCTGTAAAGAAACAGATTGAAGAAGAAACACATACTTCTGTAAAGATTGATTCAAAAGAAGGAGAGATAACTGTATCAGGCGAAGATGGACTTGGGATCTATACTGCGAGATCGATAATTCTTGCAATAGGCAGAGGATTTAATCCTGAAGTTGCCATGCTAATGTTAAAGACTGACTACTTGTTTGAAATAATAAATATGAATGATTACGGTAGGAATAAAAACGATGTCATAAGATTAAAAGGTCGAGTAATAGGAGCAGAAGGAAAAACTCGCAGACTGATCGAGGAGATGACTGACTGCTCAATCTCGGTCTATGGAAAAACAATTGGAATGATAGGAGAAACTGAAAATCTTGCAATTGCAAGAAAAGCAATCGAATCATTACTCCAGGGAAGCCCTCATAGTTCTGTTTACAAATTCCTCGAGAAACAACGAAAAGTAATGAAAATGAGAGCATTTGGAATTAAGGATGATATGAACTGATGTCAGTTGATTGTTTGTTGAGTGGAAAATCAACCTCTTACAGCCGTAAACTCATTATTGTTCTTGAATTCAGGAAGAGCAATGCTCATTGCTGGAAAAGGAACTAACACATCGCCCATCACTGATCGAGTCTCATAATCTTTCATTGCCCTCCACGCTACATTGTTCATATCTCCTGCGTTGTTGTTTAATTCTCTCCCTATTGCTGGAAGAAGAGGATTTGAGGAACAGGCTGCAACCTTCTCAGAATACATAGAACTTGAAACAAAGATCGAATTTGGTAGGGGATTATCTCTTAAATAAGCACTCTTTTTTGAATAATAAATATTCTTTATAAAAGTTCCTGATGAACAACTATCAAAAACAACAAATTTATCGCCCTTGATAGATAAGAAGGAATCTCGAAATTCTTTATCAGTAATTTCGGTTGTATCTTTAAATCCTGAACCACTAACTCCATTCTCAAAACCATGACCTGAATGAACATATATAAGCAAATCATCATAATCTTGATCTCTCTGTGCAATTAACAAGTGGCGTTTAATTTTTTTAGTAATCTGTTCTCCGCTTAACCGTTCATAAGTATCTGAACTGAAAATAGCATAAGTATCACACCTTTTACAGCTTTTTAATGAATCTAAAAGAGGATTAAATTCTGCTTTCCATCTCTTTTCCATCTTGACATTAACTCTAGAATCTACATTATTATGATTAGCCGCAACCAAAATAACTCTTGTATCTCTCACTCCATCTCCTCCAACAACATTTCCAGTAATACCATTCCTAACAACATTACCTGTTATTGCATTAGATGTCAAACCATTAGAACTTAAAGATGAAAAGCTCGAAGAAGAACTAGAACCACCATCAGGAACAGACCATTTCACATTAGCAAAATATCCGGTTTTACCAGCTTCAACAACAACTTTGAAACCATCGCTCTTCTTAAAAAAATAATCATTAACACGCAAACCATCAAAATTAACATTACTATTGGAATCAGATAACTTAACAAGACTTGAGTTCATCCATTTATCAGTGCCAAAAGAAGAAAACAAATTAACACGTTTAGAATTAGGATCTACAAAAACAACATGAGCCCAATTATTTTCGTCAAACAATAACTCAGCATTCATGGAATTAAGGGTGCTTTTACTGTCATCGTAAAGAATATCATAAGGAATCACAACATCCTCAACTGCAGATGTTTTGGAATCAATTTTTTTATCAACCAGATTATACTTACCTGCAGAAACCTTTTTCAAGGTAAGAATATGTAAATTACCCTTTCTGTCAGCAATAGGAGAAAAAAAGTAATCTGCAGGCATCTGCTTAATCTCAGAAACTGACTTGCCGTCGTACTTTAAATAACTCAACAATGAAGGATAACCCCATGTACAACCATAATATTTAGTGCAATATTCTTTCGCATCACGTGCATTAACACCTATGAAATAAACATCATCTGCTTTTCCAGGAACTATATATCTTGGGATAAGATTACCTAAATCTGCCTTTTTCGGATCACTCCAAGAAACACCATCATCATCAGAATAATACAAATACTCAGGACCTTTAGAAGCATTACCTCCCTGTATCATTGTCCAAAAACTATCAGAATGAACAGATGAATTTGAAGAAAATGTCGAGAGATAAAGATAAGTTTTGCTTGAACTTTTTCCAACTAATGAAGAATAAACCACCCTCTTCGGTGAGTTACCACGATACCCAAAATCACCCTCACATTTCTTTCCGTCCTCAAACTTACCATAAATAGTGAATTTAATCTTTAATTTTTCCTTCTGAACATTCGAATTCACACACTTGCCGGATAAAACATACTCATCAGGAGACTTAAGAACAGAATAAGAAAGACCTCCTCCTTTTTGTTTAAAAAATTGATAAATTTTCGCTTGACCTCTCACTTCAAGATCATCCTCTTGAATTTGATCATCAAATATTTTACCTTCTTTACTTAGATAATCATACCATGCTTGTATCTTTTCGCCTATCTTTTTTTTCAGCCCTCCTTGTATCTCATCTATAGAACCACTTGCACTGTTAAGATTTGCTGAACTTGTCCAAACATTGACACCTTCAGAAGTAACATGTTTAACACTATTCTCTTTCTCAACCATTGACAAAACCAAAATATTCAAATAATCTAATCGGTCTTTACTTTGACCAGTTTTTGTAAGAAGTTTACTATACTTTACATAAGAATCCTCAGGTAATTTAAGCTCTTGCCAAGTAACACCTAAATCATCAGACCAAGAAACTCCTCCTTTCCTGTACCAATTAAACCCATTACCATAACCGTCAATATTATTGCCATGAACAAGAGAATCAGAAGTAAAAGTTCCTGAAATAATTGTGTTAGTTTCAGCAGTTTCTTTAAGAAACATGTATTCACCTATTTTTTCTTGCTTTACAGTTTCAATAGCTTGTACTGTACTTGGATAAGAAAGCACACGCATAAAGTTAGCATTCCGTTGTACTGCCTCAGACTTAAACTTATAAACAACTCCCTCAGAATCAATAAAATCACCGAAATCTTTATACTCTTTTTTCTTTACAACGATATTAGGACTCTGCATCGGAATTTCCATTCCTGGAAATTTAATTACTCCAGGAGTATCCTCCTCAGAAGAAGAACTTGAATCGTCGTTAACAACATTCCCAGTTAAATAATCAACACCAATAACTGAAGCAGTTATATCATTACTTGTTGCACAATTTCTAAAACCATCACTAGCAGCCAGATAATCCTCATCAATTTTCAAAACCCAAGGCGTTTCATTTAAAGAACCAGGAACATTAAAAGTAAAAACTGTTATCCCTTCAGACAAGTTAACACCTTTATTGCTAGAAGAACTAATAACACTTGCCGTCAAAAAATTACCTCCTGATGAATTAGCAGCCATAAATCCTGTAACACACTTTCTAAAACCATCATTACTAGAAACCTCAGATGTAGGATAAAACTTAAAAGAAGAAGAATTAGTTTGTAAAGACAGCTCAACAGGAAGTTCACCAACCCCTCTATTTTTGATTTCAACTTTCAAAGACAAATTACTCGATCTCCTTTCTTCACCACTAACAACACTACCTGTTAAACCATTACCCGTAGAAGTATCATTACCAGAACCACCCCCACTATTCATTACCAAAATACTGACATTAAAACCTCCATCCTTACTAACAGTATAATTATTACTAGCATCCTTCTTAAAACCATCATTCACAACACTACCTGTCAAACTATTACCTGAATCTGCAACAAACGAAGGGGGAACAGGATAAACTACTGTAGAAGTCCACTCATTCTTTTTAACATCATAAAACTCCAAATAATTAACCCTGAAAGGTTCAGAATTAAAATTCAAATTCTTACCATCAGTTAACTCACCATTCAAGTAAACTTCAGTATCATCATCAAAATCAGAAACACTCGCACTAACCGTAATTTGCTCAGTCAAATCAAAACCACTACCACTTCCAAGCTGGCAATCCTTCTCAACTTCTATCCAATAAGCATTACCTTTACTTATCTTAGAATCTTCCAAATC
>CAZDUE010000080.1:5047-7132 GCA_964508575.1 uncultured Methanosarcinales archaeon | reverse complement strand
CTTGAAAGAGCTATCTTCCCGTAAGTTCAGTCACACTGACAGTGTTCGGAACTTTTAGCTACGCTAAAAGGAACAACCCCTGATAACGCTCGTTGATAATTTTTCATTATTGAATTTTGACCTTAGGATGCTATGCACATATTCAAAAAAAAAGTTTTATTAGACACTGCAAGTTTTAGTAACAATTTTCTTTGATAAAAAAACAACTGAGATTAACAAAAGTATAACGCTTAAAAATCCTAACTCTAACCCTTTAAAAGGCAAGACTGAAAGAAATCCACCTATTCCTAACATGCTTAATAACCCGATTGAACAAGAAGGACAGGTAGGTGCTACAACACTAAATAAGACTCCAGAACCTCCCACGATGCCTGAAGAAAATTTTCTTTTTATAAGGTAAACACTAAGAGAAGCAACAACACCTGCAAGAGTTGAGATTAATATTAAGACCAATAAAGAAACTGATCCAATGGCAAAAAAAGAACCCTTAAGCATTGTTAAAAAAAATTGAAAATTAAAATCAGAAATTAAGATTTTGTAGTTGCTAATTAAAGAATTAAATACAAATATGAAAAAAGCAAAAAAGATACCAAAAAAAACATAAAAAGGTCTACTAAATACTTCTTTGCACGAATCCGAAACATGGTTTAGGCGCTTCATATTTAGCAAGAGCACTCTTCAGTGCCAAAGTACCAAAAGTTTGATGCAAGAGCCAAGTGAACAAGCATATTTACCCAATTGCCCAAGTGTGCTGTGAATGTTGCAACTAGAAGTATTATAATGGGAATGTACCCAACGTATTTTAGATTCCATCTTGCTAATATCGCTATTCCTGAACTAATCTCACCAATAATTAGTACCCACGCAAAAAATCCTGGTGCAGGAATTCCAAAACTTGCTAGCATATTGATTATTGCTGTTGGTCCCATCACAAATAGCTTAAGAAGACCTGGAATGAGCATTACAAATCCTAACAATAACCAATTCAGTTTCTTTGCGTATACTGAAATTTTTTTATTCATGAAATCACCATTGATTTTATAAGCGTAAAGTTATTTTAAAGCCTACTTGCAACATTCAAAATAAAATTTTGACAATCAAAAGCAAACTTTTTTAAGGTAAACTATTTAATAGAGAAGATATCATGGGATACATAGTAATCGCTCCAGTTGGAGATAATCTAAAAGCATTATTTGTAGGTATTAAAGAATTTCCAACACAAAAAATAATATTAGTAACTCCATCAACAAAAATCAAAGAAGCAAAAAATTTACAGGAAAAATTAAAGGAATTCACAATAGAATCAGAGATAAAAGAAATGAACGGAAATGTTTTTGAGGATACATTCAGAATATTTGGAGAGATATGTTCTTTATACAATAATGATGATATTATTGTAAATGTTGCAACAGGTGATAAAATGACGACATGTGCATCTTTAAGCGCATCCTACGCTAATGGATTGAAAACATTCGGAGTCATGGATGGAAAAACAATGCTTCTTCCAATCATGAAACTTTCATACTATGGCGAATTATCTGACAATAAAATGAAAATACTAAATATTTTAGCTCATGGTAAATGGGTGCCACTAAAAGATCTCAGCACTAACATGAAAATGTCAATAAGTCTAGCAAGTTATCACATAAATGGGAATTATAAGTACAAAGGAATGAAAGAACTAAGACTCGTTGAAGTTAAAGAAAACAACAATGCTCTTCAAATAAAAATTTCAGAACTAGGAAATCTTTTACTAAAGGGATACATCAAGCCAGAAAAAAAATCCATGAACAAAAAATGATATCAGAAGAGCAAAAAAGTTTTCTGAAGAAAATAATACCTATAACAGCGCTAGTTGGAGGACTTTGCTGCTTCACACCAGTAGTTCTTGTGCTCTTAGGATTAAGTAGTGTAACTTATGCAGCATCTCTTTCAAACATATTGTATTTCCAATATAAATGGTACTTTAGAGGATTTGCACTATTTTTGCTTTTAGCAGCAATATTCTGGTATCTCTATGAGAAAGAAGGAATATGCACATTAGATCAAGCAAAAAAGAATCGCACAAGAATAATTAACTTGATT
>CAZDUE010000080.1:2930-5037 GCA_964508575.1 uncultured Methanosarcinales archaeon | reverse complement strand
TGCGATAGCAGTAATTCTCTCAGTCATAGCTTACATAATATGGCTTTATGTAATTGTTGAAATTATAGGAATTGGACTTGGAATTTGGGGTTAAAGAGAAATAATTTTAACAATAGTAAAAACAATGAGTAATATTACTTGTCCTAAATGTAAGCATAAGCAATCTATGGAAATTCCAACATCATTATGCCAATAATTTTATAGATGCTGACTACATCTAATGTCTTCTGTTAGGCGACTACTTTTTCTTCTTTTTGTATTTACCTAAAGCTTTCTTTAAGTCTTTGTATTCTTTAATGTACAAGTCGATAGTGAGCTTTAAGTCTTTATTCAACTCATACGCTTTTAATGATTGATAATACTCGATTCTGTTTTTAAAATCAATATTTACTGGTGCAAGCCCGTTTTTTATCAAGATATTATTTAGCAATATTCTTCCAACCCTGCCATTACCATCTCTAAAAGGGTGAATGTTCTCAAATTGGTTATGCACAACTGCTCCAAGAACAAGAGCAGGATATTTTGATTTATTTTTTTTGTACCATGATACAAGCTCGTTTAATAAATAATTTATCCTTTCCTGAGACGCTCCCTCATGAACAACAGAACCATTGCTATCAATCACAACAACTTCCTCTCCCTTTTTTCTTAGCTTTCCTGCAAAGGGTTTTGAATTTTTAAAAATAATCTTATGAATCTGCTTGATTAACTGAACAGACATGTGTTCTTTTGTTGATCTTATGAATCTGATTGCTTCGTCAACACCATAAGCTTCTGCAATGTCCTCTTTAGACTTATCAGGCCATTTATCCGATTCAAGAATATTTATTACATCATTCTGGGTTAGCTTACTTCCTTCAATAACATTCGTGTTGTAAGTAAATATTTCAGAAAATAATTTCCAGTCCTTTTCTGAAAGATGAGATATTTTCAAAGGAATCTTTTTTTCTAAGGTTTTAATTGATTCAAGCTCATCTTTTGACAATTCAAAATGCAATGGATCTTGAATTATATTGTACTTATGTATTTCCTCCAATATCAGTTTTTCTGCAATAGACTGACGCTCTTCAAGTTTTTCTTTTGATAAATCTTGACCAAGATATTTCCTAAACTTATAAACCTTAGAACCTTCCCTATAAGAATGGGCAAGAAAATACTTTACTTTTTTCCCAACTTTTCTTTTTTCTACGTACATAACTAAATAATAGGTGACTACATATTTAAATCTTTTCATTACAGGTGACTACATTTAAAGAATTTGTAGACACCTGAGAAGGAACAGTATTATGTGCACAAAATCTTCGCAACATATTTAAAAACATGCATATTATTAAAAATGTTATGAAAACTTTAATCAGTTTAAGCAATAGCAAATCAAGAATCCCAAAAGAGTTCAGGAAAGATGATAATAGATACCCTGAATCTTTAGTCAAGTTTTTTTTAAAAATGTACACCAAAGAGAGAGATAAATTGATTGATCCTTTTGCGGGCTTAGGAACTAGTTTACTTGTTTCTGAAAAGATGAATCGTATCCCCTTTGGAATTGAAATAAATAGCAATAAATGTGAATTTGTAAAATCAAAGATATCGCACAAAAATAATCTTATTTGTGGAGATAGTTTAAGATTAGAAAAAAATAAATTTCCGAAATTTGATTTTTCAATAACCTCCCCACCCTATAATCCAATTAATCAAGAAAACTGTCTGAGTGGCAAAGGCGGCTATCTGGGCTATATCCGAGACATTGGCAAAGTATATTCCCAACTCAAAAAATTTATGAAAAAAGACGCCTACATCATAATTGAAGTTGCAAACCTCAAAGATAAAGAGGTAACCACCTTAGCTTGGGATATTGGAAAAGAGGTTTCTAAAATATTCCATTTTGAAGGAGAAATCATAGTTAATTGGACTACAAAAGGAACTTGCAAAGAAGAAGGCAACTATGGATACGGGTATGATCATAGTTACTGCTTAGTTTTTAGAAATGTGTAGAGATCATTTCATAAACTCTGTGCTGTGTTGTGGGTTCTTAGAAGATAATACTTCTTAAATATAAAAAAAAACCGTGCGCGCAAAGTGCCAGAAAAAGGAAAGAGACCCTCACTCT
>CAZDUE010000080.1:0-2920 GCA_964508575.1 uncultured Methanosarcinales archaeon | reverse complement strand
TTCAAAATTTTCCAATTCTGAATCGCACTTAGCCGCTTGGCCACCCGCGCATATTGAAATGAGAGAATCAAGCTCTTTATAAAGATTTCTGGAAGGAAAAATTAAAATAGAAGTTCATTCTATAAAATATTGAAATGAAAAAACGCAAAGATAAAAGAAAAATCATAAGCGGATTTGGAATTGCTAAAGGAATACCAAGTTTCTCAAAGGAAGACAAATTTAAAGGTCAACTTGAAAAATCTGAATAAAAAAAGCGGACCTGGAGGGATTTGAACCCTCGACCTAACGCTTACTTTTGCTTTACAGCAATAGAAGGCGTTCGCGCTATTTGCCTCACGAAGTGGGCAAGCCAAAATCATGTCCAGGCTGCGCTACAGGTCCATAATAATAAGCTTTTGAAATTTCTTTATAAATTTAACGTGAAAAAAAGCCTACATGTCTTTTAGCGACTTAATTATGTCTTTAGAAACATTATCAACTGTTTGATCTCCATTAATGTCAAGAAGGATTTTCTGCTTCTTGTAATAATCAATCACTGGTTTTGTTTTTTCATGATACTGCTGTAATCTCTTTTTAACTGCTTCTTCTTTATCATCTTCTCGTTGATACAACTCTCCTAAACACTCACATTTTTTGATATTTTTATGAAGCTCAAGGCTGTAGATTTTACCGCATTTCTTACACTGTCTTCTGGAGCTTATTCGCCTTATTGAGATCTTATCATTAACATCAATCAATAAAGCAACATCAATCTTCGTGATCTTTTCAAGCATCTTGATCTGATCCACATTTCTAGGATATCCGTCCAGAACAAAACCTTTTTTTGCATCTTTCTCGAGTAATCTGGATTTAAGCATGTCAACAACAATACTATCAGGAACTAACTCTCCACGATTTATTAGATCCTTGACTTTTTTCCCAAGATCGGTGTTATTCGCAATATTCTCTCGAAATAAGTCTCCTGTGGAAATATGAGGAATGTTAAATTCTTCAGATATCACTTTGGCTTGAGTTCCTTTCCCAGATCCCTGCGGTCCTATCAATACGAGTTTCATGATAACTTGAAAACCGATTTATTTAAATAAGTTATGCTGCTATTCTTATTATGCAAAGCGAATTTCTTTCAACAGCAATACAAGCAGCTAAAAATGCTGAAAAAATGATCATGGATCACTATTCTGAAAATATTAAAGTAGAAATAAAAAAAGATATGACTCCTGTAACTATTGCAGATAAAAAAGCAGAGGAGATTATCATAGAAACAATAAAATCAAGATTTCCTGAACATGCAGTATTAGGAGAAGAAACAGGAAAAATTGGCGAGTCTGAATACCAGTGGATAATTGATCCTATTGATGGAACGAAAAATTATATGAAAAAAATTCCTATTTTTGGAACATTGATTGCCCTTGCAAAGGATGAAGAAGTCATAGTCGGAGTTTCTAATGTTCCTGCGATCCAAGAAATGATTTATGCAGAAAAAGGAGAAGGTGCCTGGAAGGTTCAAAATGGAATTAAGGAAAAAATAAAGGTCAGCAGCTGCAATAAAATTTCTGATTCATGGCTAAATTTTGGAAATATAACTAGATTTAAAAAATTAGGGCTTGAAAACAATGCAATGAAACTGATTAGCGACTGTTCAAGACAACGAGGATTTGGAGATTCTTATATGTACCACACTGTTGCAGAAGGAAAATTCGATGCTTGTATTGAGTCGCAACTTTCATTCTGGGACATTGCTCCTTTCGCAATAATAATTCCAGAATCTGGAGGAAAAATCACAGATTTGAAAGGAAAGCAAGTTAATCTAAAAACAGATACTTGTGCAGCAAGCAATGGAAAAATACATGATGAAATCTTAAAATACTTCAAAAGCTAACACTCTATTGCAAATATTTTTAAATAAAGTTTAAGCACTCTAGTCAGAGGTGGATTCATGACTAAGAAAGATAAAGAGTTTGATGTTATAATTGTAGGAGCAGGAGTTACTGGACTTGCAACAGGGATGTACTCAGCAAGATTAGGAATGAAGAATTTAATTCTAGGAACAACATCAGCTTCTGAACTACCCATAGGAGGAGTAATAACATTAACAGAAGTTGTTGAAAATTATCCTGGATTTATCAAATTAACAGGGCCTGAGCTTGCGCAAAAACTCGAGGATCACGCTAGATCTTATCCTGAAGTTACAATAAAAGAAGAGAAAGCTGTTGAAATATTAAAGAAAGGAAATTGTTTTGTTATAAAAACAGAAGATTCTGAATATAAAGCTAGAGCAGTAATATATGCTACAGGAGCTAAATGGAAATTACTTCCGATGAAAGGGGCTCAAGAATTTGCAAATAAAGGAGTTCATTATTGTGCATTGTGCGACGGAGCATTATACAAAGATAAGATAATTTCAGTTATCGGAGGAAGTGATACTGCAGCAAAGGAAGCATTACTATTATCAGAACATGCTAAAAAAGTTTACATAATCTACAGAGGAGAAAAACTGCGGCCAGAACCGATAAATGCTAGAAGAATTGAGAATAATAAAAAAGTTGAAGTTGTTCTTAATACTAATGTTCTTGAGATAAAAGGAGAAAAACTAGTAAAAAGTGTTTTGCTAGATAACGAGTATAAAGGAAAAAAAGAACTTGAGATGGACGCAGTATTTGGAGCAATAGGCAGTATTCCCCTATCTGAACTTGCCCAAAAATTAGGAGTTAATGTAAACAAAAAAGGCGAGATAATAATTGACCGAGAATCTAGAACTAATGTTCCTGGATTTTTTGCAGCAGGAGATGTTGTAGACACTTCTTTTAAACAGGCAATAACAGGAGTTGCAGAAGGAGTTACAGCAGCACATTCAGCTTACGAGTACATAAGCAATTCAGAAGTCTGCATTACAGATGATAATATTTATGATAATGGGAAG
>CAZDUE010000079.1:0-7209 GCA_964508575.1 uncultured Methanosarcinales archaeon | reverse complement strand
ATCTTTTCTAATTTCTCTCAGAATGTAGGAATTATTTAAGGGTTTAAAATACTTACTCGTTTCTTTATTGATTAAAAAATTCAATTGCTTTTTTATGCTTTTCAAACACATTCTGATCAAAATATCCGTATACTCCTGAAAGCCCATCTTTGAATTGTTTTTCTGATATCTTTTCAATTATTTTATTTATTCGGCTTTTGAAATCACATCTTTTCTTAATTTCTAACTTTATCCATTTTTTGTCTTCAGAACTAGGAAACATCATAAACACGTCGCGTATATCTGTTAATCTGCAAGATATAATCTTCATCACAATCAAAGCATCAATATTTATCATTCTTACTTTTATCTCTTCAGAAATAGTTTTTCCTTTAAGTATTTTAATGCTTGAGTTTTTAAAGATCCAATCTGCTGAGAATATTACTCCAGTCATTCTGTCTTTTACATTATTCATCAATATATCCATGCTTACTGCAAAATTTTCATCTATCTTTTTTTCATATCTGAAGAAACTTCCAGAATATTGTGCCTCTTTTGGAAGCTTTTCTTTGCTATAACCTATTTTTACAAGAATTTTTTCTATTTGCTTCAAATCATCTTCATTCTTAATAACGATATCGCAGTCTACTGAGAATCTTGGTAATGTATAGGCGTTTACAGAATAACCTCCTATAATGACAAAATCACAGTCTCTTAATTCTTTAATAGTCTTAAATATCTCTTCTTCTCTTATTGATAAAAAGTTTTTAATCATTTGGACATTCCATATTTTTTCTCAATATATTCTGATGCGTATGAATATATATCATTTGATTTCGCGTATTTCATAGTTTCTTTTAATGAATCAACTTTTAATCCATTTTTTTCTTCAAATGACAATGAACTCGCGGGAATCAAAATAACAAACTCTCCTATTGTTGCTCCTGAATTAATATAATTTGGTATCTCATTACTGTTGAAAAATCTTTTCCAAAATCTTAAGTCTTTTTTCAAAATCTTGATAAAATAAGGAGATTTTTCCAATCCTCTTTGCACATAAGAAAAATCAGACCATATTTCTACTGCTGATAACTGCGTGAATGCATATTTTTTTTCTGAACTTTTCATAATATCCGGAACTCTGAATTCTAATAATCCTCTTATTGCATCACAAGGATCTATACAAGAATAAGCATTTTTAGACTTTTTTTTAATCCATCCTGTCCTCAATAATAAAGCAAATATTTTCTTTTTCATACTGACAGACACTATCCAATCTAACTCGGACTGCTTAAACTCTCTTTCTGTTCCATGTTTTGAAAATAATAATGCATATGCTTTCAATCCATACTGAGGTATTTCAATTGTCATACAGTTACCTAATAGGTAACTAATATTTAAGGTTTTTGGTAATTATAGGACTGATTCACTCATCACTTTTCATAAATTCTTCAAAAGCATAAATTCTGTATTTTTTATACGCTAATAACGTTATAACAAGAATGCCTGAAAGCAAAAGCATCGAGAAAATAAAAGGAAAAACATCTCTTTTAGTGTTAATCATCAAAAATATAAAATCTGATTGGTTTATTGAGGCAAAATAATTGAAAATAGCGTCAAAAACAGGAATTGGAATTAAGTATTTCAGGTAAGAATATTTTTGTGCAGCAAAAAACAAAGCGATCAAAATTATCAGATAAGCAATGTAAGGTCCTATAAAATAAAAGAATTGTATAAAATAATTTTTCTCTGCAATTCCATTGCACATAACATTAAAATAGTGAAAATCTGGATTTAATCCTGCTAATTTACAAGGAACATAATGAAACAGCTCGTGAAAAGGGGCACCAAAACGAACAATTAAAAATATCAGGAAAATAAAAGATATGTTAAATAAGATCAATGCTAATGTTTTGTTCTTAATCATATTTTTCATTGATTAAAATTGGATATACTTTTCTTTTTTTCCAGTTATAGGATTTACAAAATAATTTGAATTGTTTTTCAATTTTGGTTTTTTTCTTGTTTTCTCAATTTTTTCCAAATTTTCTATTTGAGTTTTTTTCGTATGGTGATTAGGGCATAAAGCTTGAAGATTATCTATTGAAGTCAACCCTCCTTTTTCAACTCTTTTGATATGATCAAATTGAGGAGTTATACTATCTCCATGAAAATTAACGTTACAATAAGGTCAAGCACATTTACCTTTCTGTCGATTCAGTACTTCATTTTTTTGAGAATTGGTTGGAGCAACTCGTTCATATTGCTTCTTCTCTTTATTTTTTCCCAAAGATTTATTCAAAACATCATTGATATTTGGAGATTTATAATCTAAAAAACTTTTTGCCATTATTTTCCCTCTTTTTATTTTAATTCTTTGATATTTTTAAATCTTCACCTTCTTTAGTTTCTTCTTCCAACTCTTCATCATCCTCATCTTCTTCATCTATTTCTGCTGCTTGCTGTTCTGTTTCTTTTCCTGACATGATCTGTTCTTCTTTTAAGTTTGATTCACTTAAGTTTTGTTCTGATACTTTTGTTTTTTGTCCTGCAAATTCTTGTTCCTCTGATTGCTGCTTTCTCTTTGCTTCTTGAAATTCTTTCTCAGATTCATCTCCTTCAAACTTTTTTAGCTTTTCAGAAATTTCAGCTTCCTTGTTTTTTATCATTGCTTCAATAACTTCGTTCTTTCCTAATCTTTCTTTAAGTTTACTCGGATCTATATCAAAATAGTCAAAAAACTTCTGACTGAGACGCAGCATCTTTGTCCTCGAATGCTTATTAGAAGTGATAAAACCAATTCTTTCTAATTCTTTGATATGATCATAAGCTTTGTTTGTTCTAATATCAATAATCTTTGACTGAGTAACAGGAGCTTTATACGCAATAACAGCAAGAGTCTCGATAAGAGTCTTGCTCATCTCTGTCTGGGCAACTATCTTTTTTACAATCGGCTGAAATTTTTCTCTCGTAGTTATCTTCCACGCTTCTGACTCTTCAACCATCATAAGAGAAGTCTTGCGGTCATTATAATCCTTCATTAACTCGCGGGCAGACTCAATAATCATAGCATTGTCTTTAAATCTTAAAATCTTAGAAAGCTCCTCGATATTCATTGATCTACCTGAAGAAAATAATAAAGCCTCGAGCTTATGCTTAAGTTCCTCTTTTGTAAAATCAGTCATTTTTTGAATTATCTTAATTATAGTATTTAAAGGTTGGCGGTATCATTATGAACAATCTTATTAAAAAAAAACTATTCTTTATTATTAACGACCTCGTAAATTCCATCATTCTCACGAACAACATTTCTTTCAATAAGCTTTGCTATAACCATCTCTGCAAAATTAGAATCAATACCTAATTCAGCAGCTAAAACATCTGTTGATTTTGGAGAGTGCTTAATAGAGAGATAAACAAAATTCTGCATAAGAGCATCCATGTTATTCCTCATTAAAATAGACTCGGCATTAGCATTTTTCAAACCCATATCCATATTGTGCAATCTTGCCATAAGATCATTCATGAACTGGGCAAAATTCAAAGCTTCAAAATTAAAACTTTCAGGATCTAATATTTCAACACTGCTGGGCATGTAATCAAAACAAACCCAAGAGAAACGATCCACTCCTTTGACTAATAATTCGACCTCAACAAAAGCAGCAAAAAACTTATCTTTTTTTTCAGCATCTGTAAAATCTTCTTTTAAAACTTTTACATCCTCTTCTTTCCTTAATTTATCAATGAAATTCTTCAGGGTGGACTCAACATGCTCCTTAGGAGCTCCAAGCATCTCAATTATAAGTCTTGAATGTATCCATCCGGATTCAACCAACTGCTTTATTTCTTTGTCTTTCATTTGCATATTTAACGAGGGAAATGAGTTATTTATATTCTTTTTGATTTATCAGATGGTTTTGCTGATTTTTTACGGTTTAAACGATTTTTTACTTGCTTTTTATCTTGATTGTTTTTATAAATTTCTTCCTTTTTTATATTTCCTTTGAAATAACCCCTCCTGTAAAAAATTATGTATGCCCGAGTCAAAAAGTACATCAGTATAGCTATGAAAAAAGCAAGAATTACCACTCCTGAAAATAGTTTTATGAAAAAATAATACGAGGAATTAAGCCACGCTGACTGGAACAATATCTGAGGAGTTGATCCTATTATTTCTTCGCCTATTTTGTATCCTGCAAAATATATGGGAGCGACAGTCAAAGGATTCCATAGTATCATAGAACCGAAAAGCGCAAGCTTGTTGGCTTTTTTATAAATAAAAGCAACAATCAACAAAAAAATAATACTTAGACCAGGATGAGGAGTTATTGTTATGAACGAACCAATTGCCAAGCTAAGAGCAATATCATGATCTGATGTACTTTCACTCATTACTTCTTTCAAGTATCTTTTAATTCTATCTTTAATATGAACTTTATTGGAGCTTAATTTATCAAGGGCTTTCTTATGCTTTTTCTTCATATTCAAATCAGATTTTTGGTTCATGCACTATACTAGTCATGATAATTATTAATATCTATCTGTTTAAATGGCTAAATGTTTAAATGGCTAAAATATAGACCTAAAGGAAAAGATTAAGAATTATCATTTATCTTGTATAAATCTCGAATTCAAAATCATTTGTTTTTCTCTGAGCCAGGAATATCAGCTCGTAATCAACATACGCCCCTGAAGCTTCAGAATAATGAAAAGTTCCGGAGCCAGACAAATCTTTTATTCCTAATACTTTTCCATCTTTTGAGAATTCAACATAATTATTTTCTTGCCTAACAGTCCAGCCCTCAAGATTAACAGGAAGCCGGTACGAAAGATTTATCTGATAAACTTCTATTGAATCACTTGCATCGCTCTTTATTTTTCCATTAATACGAATGGAATTCTCGTTTTCATCATATTTTGAAACAAACACGATTCTTCTCATTAAAGTTGAAAATTTATTATCCTCAACAGATCCTGTGAGATAATAATAAGAGTCATTATCATATTTATCAGCTGCAACAAAACCACCGTCTCTTCCTGTTGAAATTTTTTCATTGTTAAGATCAACATCAGTTATTCTGCCATCTCTCGAAAGAGCGATAGATAATTTCTTGTTATTTGAAGAAAATGCAAAAGTAGGAGTTCTAGGACTCTTGACAAGACTAAAACCATCACCGGAAATATAATTGATTGTATTTCCTGAACGATCAGGACTGTTAACTCCATTGCCCTCTTTTGTATTATTAGTGCAGGATGTCAAGCTTAATAAAAACAATAAAACTAGAGCCAATACTAAAGCAGTTATCCAATACCTCAGTTCATTGTCATTACTCTTTTCATTCCTATTGATATTTCTCTTAATTCCCGCAGTATTTGTTTGTCCCATAAAATCTCGAGAAAGTCATTAGTTTAAAAATCTTATGAAATTGAGTTGCAGGAAATTATTTCAGTCCTATGTTTTTCTCTGCTAACTCAACTAGATTCTCCATAAGCATTGCAATCGTCATTGGACCAACTCCTCCGGGAACTGGAGTTATTAGCGAGACCTTATTTTTTACTTTTTCAAAATCAACATCTCCAGTTATTATTTTAACTCCTTCATTGCCTTCTTTATCTTCGCGATTAATTGCAACATCAATAATCACTGATCCTTGCTTAACCATATCTTCAGTCACTAATCCAGCTATTCCAACAGCAGATATCAAGATGTCTGCTTTTTTAGTAAATTCTGCAAGATTCTTAGTCTTGGAATGACATACTGTAACTGTGGCATTTCTATTAAGCAAGAGAGATGCGACTGGCTTACCGACAATATTACTGCGTCCAAGAATAACAGCATTTTTTCCTGAAATTTCAACGTTATAATACTCTAACAATCTTATAATACCTTTAGGAGTACAAGGAATTATCTTTTCATTTCCTGAAAATAATGAACCAAGATTACTAGGATGAAAACCATCAACATCTTTCTCTGGAATGATTGATTCTATGATTTTATCAGAATTTATATGATTTGGAATGGGTAATTGTACAAGAATACCATGACATTCAACATTGTTATTCAATTCCTCGATAACACAGAGCAATTCACTTTCAGATATTGAAGAATCAAGCTGAAGCAGTTCTGATTTTATTCCCAAAATTTTGCACTTAGCTCTTTTATTCTTGACATAAATCTGGGAAGCTGGATTATTTCCGACAAGAACTACTGTAAGACAAGGATTTATCCCGAGCTTTTTTTCTAATAATGCAATTCTTGGCTTTAATTTTTCTGTTAATTCAGACGCGACAAGCTTTCCATCCATTATTATCGCTTCTTGATTTATTGCTTCTGATTTTTTAAAATCTTTATTTACCGGCATTTTATAACTCCATTTTCTGTAACAATATAATCAACTTTCTGATCATGACTTTCTAAAGGAACATTATCAACTCTCTGACATTCAAATGCAAGACCTATCTTAATAATCTTTCTGCTCTCAATCCCTGAAAGGAATTTATCATAATAACCCTTACCATAGCCTATTCTATTTCCTTTGACATCGAAAGCGACAACTGGAAGAATTATAATATCAATATTTTGAATAGAAACTGGCAATTTCTTTACAGGCTCAGGAATTCCCAAATATCCCGGAGCTAAATCTTGAAAACCTTTTATCTCGCATGGATTTATTCTCTCTGCATTTGAGCAAGGCACTACAACTCTTTTTCCTTTATTCAAAGAATCTATCATGATCTCCTTAGTGTCAACTTCTGATTTGAACGAAGCGTAAAGCATCACACATCTAGCTTTATTGAATTCAGGTATTTGTTGTAGAAATGATTGAATTCTTGCAGATTTTGATAATATCTGTTCTAGAGAAAGAGAGTTTCTTTTTTCTAATGATTTTTTACGGATGCCTGATTTTAATGTTTTAATGTCCATTGTTGACTTAGTTTTTTCTCATCATCAATCATTTTCTGCCCATTTTTGTCTCAAATCAATGCCTAAAATGCCTTGTTCCTGTGAACATCATGGCAATGCCAAGATTGTTAGATTCTTGAATAACTTCATCATCTTTCTTTGATCCTCCTGGCTGAATAATGTATCTTATTCCAGCCAGATAACAAGATTCAACATTATCTTTGAAAGGAAAGAAAGCATCAGATGCAAGAACTAATTTTTTCATTTCTTGCTCAATATGTTTTTCTTCATTTAAGCTTAATCTCTGAGTTTCTTGTCTCAAGTTA
>CAZDUE010000078.1:6656-7409 GCA_964508575.1 uncultured Methanosarcinales archaeon | reverse complement strand
TTGTCCATCAAATTAGTATTTTATCGATCTTTTTTAATTTATTCATTTTTCACTCCAAAAGCTTTATATAGATTCAAAAAAGACTAATATGCATACAACTTAAGTTGTACAAAATTTATTGGAGGAATAGATAGCCATGAAGGGAAAATTTGGAGGCAATAGAGGAGGCGGTGGATTTAGCAGAAGACCAAGCTTCTCACCTGTTAAAGAAGGTCAAGAAGTTGATTTGACAATAGAAGCAGTAGGAGAAAAAGGCGACGGTGTAGGTAAAGTAAAAGGATTTGTCTTATTTGTGCCTAATACTAAAGCTGGTGATAATGTTAGAGTTAAGATAACAAGAGTTCTATCCAAAGTTGGATTTGCAGAAGTTATTGGACCTGCAACTGGACAGCCATCAGAAGGTCAAGATAATCAAGAGCAATCTGCTCAGCCAGAACCAGAGCCACAGTATGAGGACACAGAAAATTTTGGTGAAGAGACTCAAGAAGAAAACAACTAAACTTTATTATTTTTTTTCTAGTTTTTATGAGGATTTTTATCGCTGTCAAGCCCTAAATGATAACTTGAATATTTATATCAATAATCTAAAGTTGAACCGAAGAAGATTATTAATCCATTCTGCTTAATGAAAAACACTTTAACTCATGAAGGAGCTGTTCATGAGGTTGCTGAGGATTACCATCTTGAATGATTATTATGTTAGAAATGCCTCTCTTTATTTTGAATTAATCATTAAACATTCACAAGAAAGTC
>CAZDUE010000078.1:0-6646 GCA_964508575.1 uncultured Methanosarcinales archaeon | reverse complement strand
CATAAGATTGTTGAAAATTATTATCTTGAATGATGATAGAAACACCTCTCTTTATTTTGGATTAATCAATAAAGACTAACAAGAAAGTCTTTCTCAACTTTTTTTATTATTAAGAAATCCTTATCTTTTGTTTTTATTCCTAAATTTCTAAACAGCTGTTGTTAATCTTCTTTCTCCAGAAATGAGACAGCTTGTATCTAATAAATAATCTCTTCCTGCTCTTTTCTCTCATCTTTTTTGTCCATTCAACCCAGTCCTCTTTTGAATATTTTGATTTAGAAATCATATCTCTTGTTGATTTTGGCAAGGAATTAAATAGCTCTTTGCCTGAGATGCTTGATGTTTTGTGTTTCACGTTTATGATTTTTATTTTGACATATATAAATTTGATCTGCTTTAAGATAATCCAAGAAGCAGGCTCTGTAGAAAATATCACTTTTCAGGCAGCTCTGCCAGAGCTAGCCTGAAGCCAAAATGGTTCTTCTGAGCCATTTAGCACGCTCGTCTTATTTTATACAGCGCTGATTGACAGAGATGCCAAACATTTTTACAGAGCCCAAGAAGCATATCAATTTAAATACCCTTTCCATTTTCCATAGTTTATTGCCGAACTTGCTGAGGCGACAGAAAAGCATGGCTAATTATTCTAGCTTATGCTTGATTTAAAAAAATGTAAGAAGATACAGATATGATAATCAAACAGTAAACGGTGAGAATATGACAGAACAACAGCAATTATTAGTAGCACAAGATGTTTATTTAAAATCAGGAATACATATTGGAACAAAATTCAAGACAAAATACATGGAGAACTTTATTTACAAGACAAGACCTGATGGGTTATCTGTTTTAAATCTTGAAAAAATAGATCAGAGATTGAAAGTTGCTGCTAACTTTCTTTCACAGTACGAGCCAGAAGATATTTTAATTGTCAGCAGGCGAGAAAATGGATGGAAGTCTGCAAAGAAATTTGCAGAAGTTACAGGATGCAAGACAATTTCAGGAAGGTATCCTCCAGGACTTTTGACAAATCCAAATCTTAAAAACTTTATTGAGATAAAATTAATACTTGCAACAGATGCATGGCCTGATAAGAACGCAGTTGATGATGCTATAAAATTAGGGGTTCCTGTCATTGCATTGTGTGATACAAATAATCAGACGAATAATATTGATTTAGTTATTCCCTGCAATAATAAAGGAAAGAAAAGCTTAGGATTGGTATTTTGGATACTTGCAAATGAGTATATGAAACTTAAAGGAAAAGTTCAAGATAGTATAAAAGATACAGTTGATGATTTCACAGATGAATGATTTTTTTATTTTATTAGTATTTAGTTAAGATTGGGTGGAACATTATGGCAAATAATTTATCTTCAATTTTGCTTATTAATGGTCTCTATGCTTTTCTAATATCTATTGTTTTGTCATTATTTTTTATTAATAAAAAAGAAAATTTAGTCAGAAAAATCTCGTTATTCTTTACTCTTGCAGGATGTGCTTTACTTTTAGCATCCAGCTCCTTGAGCTTATTTTATGAAGAATCCTTTTCTATCATGATTTACAGGATACTTCCTTCTCTTGATATCAGCTTATATATTGATTGGATTTCATCGTTTTTTATACTAATAATATCATTAGTTTCTCTTGCAGTTACAATCTATTCTTTTGGATATGTTGATCATATTGATTCAACATCTAAAAGGAACTTTTTAGTTTTTTTAATGCCTCTATTTATTGCTTCCATGGCATTGGTTGTTTTTTCCAAGTCAATGATCAATCTTCTTATTTTCTGGGAAATAATGTCTGTATCTTCTTTTTTGCTTGTCATGTTTGATTATGAGAATACTGAAACAAAAAAAGCAGGAACATTCTATTTTGTCATGACTCAGATGAGCACAGTCTTTTTGTTCTTATCTTTTATGATAATATATCATTATACTGGATCTTTTGATATTAAACAAATAACTGGAATCCCTATTTTCATGCTTAATATTTTATTTTTGTCATTATTTTTTGGCTTTGGGATAAAAGCAGGAATTATACCATTGCATCAGTGGCTGCCTTATGCTCATGCAGCAGGACCTTCACCAATATCTGCACTGATGTCCGGAATAATGATAAAAGTAGGAATTTATGGAATTGTAAGATTCTTATTTTTACTTCCAGACAAGCAATTATGGTGGGGTGTTTTGATATTAACGATTGGAACAATATCCGGCTTGCTAGGAGTTATATATGCATTGAAAGAGCATGATCTTAAGAGATTACTCGCGTATCATAGCATTGAAAACATCGGGATAATATTAACAGGATTGGGCTTATTTTTGATATTTAGTTTCTTTAATATTCCAAAACTAGCAATTCTCTCGCTGGCAGGAGGACTTTTCCATGTTTTAAACCATGCTTTGTTTAAGAGCTTATTATTCTTAGCTTCTGGCTCTGTGATAAATGAAACAGGAACAAAAAATATTGAGGAGATGGGTGGCTTAATCAAAACCATGCCAATAACTGCGTCGCTTTTCTTAATTGGAGCTATCTCAATATCTGCGCTTCCACCATTCAATGGTTTTGTAAGCGAATTTATGATATTCCAGGCGTTATTCCAGTCAGGAGCAATAAATAATCCTGTAATAGAAGTCATATTGCTAATCGCATTGTCATTATTTGCTTTGACAAGTGCATTAGCCGCAGCATGTTTTGTAAAAGCTTTTGGAACTGTATTTCTTGCAGTTCCCAGAACTGAAAAAATCAGAAGCTCGAAAGAAGTTTCAGCGTCAATGCTTATTGGTCCTTCAATACTGGCATTCTTCTGCATTATTCTTGGAATTTTTTCATCTCAAATATTTGAGTTCGTAGGAAAACAGATCAATTATGACTTTAAGCTGCCTAATCTTTTTTTTCTTTCAATTATTATAATTTTATTAGCGATTATTATTTGGATTTTTACTTTATTTTTCACGAATAAAAAGACAAGAATATCAGAAACGTGGAACTGCGGTCTTAATTCCCAGAACGCAAAAATGGAATACACTGCTTCAGGATTTTCCGAGCCAATTGTAACTATTTTCAGCCCAATATATAGAACTAAGAAACGTAATGAAAGAGTTTTTTTTGACAGTAAAAATGCTTTATTCAAGGAAGGAATTGCTGATATTGATTTAATGAGGATATTTGAAAAATATCTTTACTTTCCTGTTGCTGCAATTATTGAAAAAATATCTGTAGTCATTGCTAAATTCCAAAATCGGCTTGACTTGGATATTCACTTGTTATATAATTTCATAACAATACTTTTATTGCTGATCATGGCGGTGTTTTTATTATGATTTTGAATATAACCAGATCAATGATTTTTTATGTTATTTTGAATATACTTATTGTATTATTACTTTCGCCTTTTTTCATGACTTTGATAAAGAAAATAAAGGCACTAGTCCAAGGAAGAAGAGGTCCTGGTCTGATGCAGGGATATTACAACTTGTTTAAACTTATGAAAAAAGAAGTTGTTTATTCTGATAATTCTTCTTGGATAATGAGATTTACTCCATATATTAACATAATAATCTTGATTACTGCAATATTATTTATCCCAATAATGTTTATTCCTAGCTCCAACTCGAGCTTGCTGATATTTGGAAATATGATAATCTTTCTTTATCTTCTTGCTTTAGCAAAATTCTTTATGGCTCTTGGAGGATTGGATGCAGGAAGTGCATTTGGAGGAATGAGCAGTTCTAGAGAAATGACAATATCAGCAATAATAGAGCCAGTAACAATAATTGTTTTTGCTTCTCTTGCATTTGTGTTTAAAACAACCAATTTTTTTGAAGTTTTTACAAAAACAAATGCTAATGGCTTTTCATTTGCTCCAGCAATTATCTTAGTATCAATATCTTTTTTTATTGTACTGATAACAGAAACTGCCCGAGTCCCAGTTGATAATCCTGAAACTCATCTTGAACTTACTATGATACATGAAGGAATGATTCTTGAACAGGCAGGACGTAATCTGGCATTTATGGAGATTTCTCATGCGATAAAACATACATTATTCATGGCTATTTTAATCAACTTACTTTTGCCATGGGGTATTGCAACAAGCATTTCAGCGTCTGCAATATCAATAGCATTCTTTAGCTTTTTGATAAAAGGATCAATACTGGCTATTTTTATAGCGTTATTTGAATCTTCATTTGCCAAATTAAGATTATTCCAGCTTCCAAATCTTTTCCTGATAGCTTTTTTTCTTTCTTTACTGACAATACTCTTTGAGGTGTTCATATGATTGATGCATTATTAATAGATAGTGCAATAAAATTTTTCTTTGTATTAATACTTGTATCTGCTGCATTCATAATAACAAGATTAGATCTTCTCACTTTGATAAACTCGTATGCAGTCCAGTCGGTTTTTATCTCAATAGTTGCTTTTCTTCTTTACATTAAAGAAGGCAATATGGTTCTTTTGAGCCTCGCAATATTGACGTTATTCAGCAAAGGAATACTTATTCCGTATGTAATGAAAAGAATACAGAAAGACATCAAGATAGCCAGAGATGTTGAATTTAATTATCTTAGCCAGGCAGGATCTATATTTGTAAGTGCATTCATAATAGTCTTAGTTCATATAATCTTCTCAAATTTACTTAATGAACTTAAACTCGAGCCATTATCATTACAAGGAGCTGTTTTAGGAGTTTCTCTTGCTTTGATTGGAATGCTTATAATGTTCAGCCGTAAAAAAGCAATCACTAAAATTGCAGGATATTTAACAATGGAAAATGGTGTTGTTCTATTCAGTTTATTCTTAACTGAACTTCCTTTTGTCATTGAAGTATTCATAATAATGGATCTTATCATGCTTATTGCTTTAGCAACCATGCTTTCTTTTGGAATGGACGCGACTATTGAAGAATTCCACGCAAAGCTTAATGTTTTCAAGATATTTGACAATAAAGAGAATGGAAAAAATAAAAATGTAGTTGATAAGGTTTTGACAAAATACACCAATATAGTTTGGAAAAATCAGAAAAAAATTAAAAAATTTAAAATCAATAAATTAAAAGAGAAATTAAAAATTGATAAATTAGGACTGGGGAAGTTTAAAAAATGATAATAATATTCACGTTAATAGGGCTTTTGATACTTGCATTAATACTTGCATCTTCTTCAGCAAGAACAATAAATACACTTTCATTGCTGCACCCTTTGATATATCTTGGATTAAGTATTTACACATTATTTTCATTAAAGCTTCCTGTCTTTTATCTTGAGAATAATTATTTTTTTATTGATTACTTGAGCTTGTATTTTGTGATAATAACTGCAATAATATTCACTCTCGGAGCTTTATACTCTATGGGTTATGTTAATAGCTTGATAAAAGCAAAAGAGCTTAATCCTAAAAATACTAAACTGTTTTTTGTTGCTTTTAATCTCCTTTTAATATGCACAACACTGGCTTTTTTTTCAAATAATCTTGCACTATTATGGATATTCATAGAATTAACAACTTTATTTTCAGCCATTCTTATTGTTACATTAAATGCTAAAGAAAATATAGTTGCTGCATTAAAATATGTTTTTATTGCTTCAACTGCAATGCTTTTTTCATTCATCGGCTTAGTAATACTGTTCGCAGCGACCAAGACTACTGGCGTGGGAACTTTAAATTGGAATTTGCTAATGACTCAAGCTCAACAGATTCCTCATAACTTGTTTGGAGTTGCGTTTATATTCATCTTCATTGGCTTTGCTGCAAAATCAGGAATAACTCCTTTCAATGCATGGCTTCCTCCTGCTTATTCAAAAGCTCCATCTGTTGTTTCAGTCTTGTTATCAGGAAGTGTTTCTATTTTAGGAATATATGGAATACTTCGGGTTTTTGCAATAGGACATCAGACAGATGCTTCTTCATTCATATCAAAATTACTGATTTTCTTTGGTCTTTTAAGTATAGCTGCAGCAGCATTCAGCATACTCCCAAGAAATAATATGAAAAAAACAATTGCTTTCTCAAGTATTGAACATATGGGGCTTGTACTTATTGGAATAGGAATAGGAACACCAATCGCAATTTTCTGGGTGTTATTCCATTTACTATCGCACTCAATAATAAAAGCGCTTCTCTTTTTTTCAGCTGGAATAATCAATAGACAATATCATTCATCCAGATTAGATAAAATAAAAAATCCCCTTACTTTACAGCCATTAGCTTCTTGGGGCTTAATAATTGGAAGCTTGGCGATAATAGGAACTCCCTTATTCCCCTTGTTCTTTTCAAAATTTTTTTTACTCTCTGAAATAGGAAAAACATCGCTTATATTGCTGGGTTTTGTCCTTTTATTCTTATTTATCATGGCTGGAGCTTTCATTTATTTTTTCATAAAATTATTCACTCCAGACAATTCTTTTGAATCAAAAAATTCAGATCATAAAGATATAGAAAATTATGATGTTCCTTTAAGCATGAAAACATGCATTGTAATATGTTTGATAATAACCGTAGGTCTTGGATTGTTCTTTCCTGAAATTTTAAAGATGATTTTAACAAAAATGGTTGAACAATTAGGTTTTTAGGTGAAAAATGATGAAAATAAAAAAAGAACTGGAGAATATTCTCAAGTTTCCTTTCAGATCAACTG
>CAZDUE010000077.1:1463-7848 GCA_964508575.1 uncultured Methanosarcinales archaeon | reverse complement strand
CTGAAGGTCTTAACAACGAAGTTTATGTTGAATTAAAAGAAGATTATTTTTCTGAAGCAATCAATATTCTGGGAGAGAAAAATTTTGTTCTATCATCCTTATTCTGCGCCCCGGATTTTAAAGAAGATCACTTAACACTGTTTTATGTATTTCAAAAACAATCACTTTCTGGATTTTTGATATTGACAAGAAATCTAAAAAACGATTCTAGAATAAATTCAACAGCTGATACTTTTCCTTCTGCAAGCTGGTTCGAGCGTGAAGTATCTGATGGTTTTGGAATAAATTTTGAGAACTCTTTTGATAGCAGAAGATTATTTTTGCATGATATTTATCCTGATAATTTTCATCCACTTTTAAAATCTTTCAAGAACAATAAGATTAAAGTAAAAAATAGCATTGATAAAGAATACGAATTTAGAGAAGTTAAAGGTGAAGGAGTGCATCATGTTCCTGTAGGTCCTGTTCATGCAGGCATCATAGAGCCGGGACATTTCAGATTTAGTGTAATAGGAGAGACTATTTTTAATCTGGAAATAAGGATGTTCTACAAGCACAGAGGAGTTGAAAAACTAGCAGAAGGTAAAAAACCTGAAGAATGTGTGAAGATTGCAGAAGCAATCAGCGGAGACGAGAGTGTTGCAAATTCTACTGCGTTTTGCATGGCTGTTGAAAAAATATCCAAAATCGAAGTTCCTGAGAGAGCTTCATACTTGAGAACAATACTTCTTGAGCTGGAAAGAATTTATTCTTTACTTGGAGATATATCTGGAATGATAATTGATGTTGCTTATCCTGTAGGCGCCAGTCCTTTCTTTATTTTACGAGAGGAAATTTTCAGGATTAATGAAAAATTAACAGGATCTAGATTTTCTAAAGATATAATATGTATAACTGGCTTGAAAAATGATATTGGTAATCAAGAATTAAGAAATACATCAGATTATCTGGAAGAGTTTGAAGAAAAATTTGTTAATTCTATAAAGTCAGTTTTAGAAGCTCCATCTGTTGTTGATAGATTTGAGGGAACCGGAGTTGTAAAGCATGAATTAGTTAAGCCATTAAGCTTGACAGGACCTATTGCGAGAGCTTCTGGATACACTCAAGACACAAGAATAGACCAGCCATATTTGATTTACAATAAGATTCCTCCTAAAATGAAGACTTATGAAAAATCAGATGTTCTATCTAGATTTAAAATAAAAGCTCAGGATATACGCGACTCAATAAGGATAATAAAAACTGCAATTGATAAGATACCAAAAAATAATGTAAAAACTTCTTATAAAATATCTGACGGGCATTGTCTTGTCTCTGTAGAATCTGCAAGAGGACAAAACCTGCATTTTGTCCATATCAAAAATGGAAAGATTAACAGGTATAAAGTAAGAACAGCATCCTTCTGCAACTGGCAGTCAATCCAGCATGCTGTAATCGGAAATATTGTTCCTGATTTTCCATTGATAAATAAGAGTGTTAATTTATCTTACGCAGGAACTGATTTATGAGGAGAAAAAATGAAAACTATCAATAATCTATTTCAAAAAAAATCAACTGAAGATTTTGAGTTTGAAGAAATCGGCATAAAACTAAAGAAAAAAATTGATAAAATATTCGGAAGAAGCCTAGCAATACGCGAGGTAGATTCTGGAAGCGACAATTCTCCTGAAATAGAACTAGTTAACTTAACAACTCCGCATTATGATATTGAAAGATTCGGAATTTCATTTGTAGCATCCCCGAGACATGCAGATGTTCTTATTGTTACAGGACCTGTAACTCATAATATGGCAACTGCTTTGAAAAAAACTTACGAAGCAACTCCTTCTCCTAAAATAGTCATTGCACTTGGAGACGATGCATGCAATGGAGGAATATGGAAAGACTCTTACGCAGTTCTTGGAGGAGTTGATAAAGTAATTCCAGTAGATCTGAAAATATATGGAAATCCACCTACTCCAAAACAAATTCTTCAGGGACTTCTAGAATTAATGAAGAAGATACGGGATTAGTTAATTTTCTCAAAGCCCTTCTCAACTATCTTAAAGAGTATTTCATTATCTTCTGGCTGAGATCTGTGCCTTCTTAAGATTGCTTTTCTTCCTGACTTTAACTTTTGAAGCTCGATAATACACTTACTGCTGAATATTAATATATCTCCACCAACCATTCTTACTTTATCAGTATTATCCATCGCAGAGTAAACTTGATTTGTCACAATAACAGGAATGTCTTGTTTTTTAGCTATCTCTGCCAGATATGATAGTTGTTTTCCTAATAACTTGTTTATATCAGTCTTTTCAGAGCTTTCTCCTAGTTCTAATCTATAAGGTGTTGCCATTGAATCTAGAATAATAACTCCTATATCTTCGTTAACAAAATCCTTTAATCTCTTAAATGCTTTTTCCTGCTCTTCTAAAGAATTTAATTTTATCATAATAATATTATCAAGAATTTCTTTATATTCTGGAGTCAACTGTTTTAATCTTTCAACAGAAATATTTCCTTCTGTATCTATGTAAACAACTTTTTTATTGTTTTTTATACAACTAATAGCAGTTAACAAGCAGATATTTGTCTTTCCAGAGCTGGCAGGACCATAAATAGCTGTAATAATATGACTTTCAAAACCACCAACTAATAACTCATCAATGACTTCAGAGCCAGAACTTAACTTTTTAATCTCCATAACTACTAGAAGAAGCTTGAATTATTTAAAGATGGCGGGAAACTGCAGTTTTATTTTTGGGAAAAAAGCAACATATACATTTTTATAAGGAATTTGTTTATGGCTGATTATAATTGTTTTGTTGACAGGTGTGAATGATATGGATGTTAAATATGAAAAGTACATTACAATGGCTGTTATTTTCTTGTTCGTATTTGGAATCAGCTTGTCATTTGCTTTTAAAACTGATAAATTTGCAAACAGCGAGTCTTACTCTGAACTTAGACAAATAGAAAATATCAAAGAAAAAGGAACTCCTCTTTTTTATGATGATTTAAGCTATTCTGGAAGAGTTCATATTCTGCTTCCGTTGTTCCATTATATTGTTGCATTTCTATCTTTATTCATACCCATAATAGCTGCATCAAAGATAATTCCTAGTTTTTTCCTAGCATTAATAACTGTTGTTGTCTACTATATAGCATTTCATCTAACTAAGAATAGAATAGCATCTGGACTTAGTGCATTAATTTCTGGATTTGTTCCCATATTATTCAGCTTTAGTGTGACTACATTATCAGATTTATCACTTTCTGTTTTTTTAATATTGTTATGTGTTTACTACTTTATCAATCTCTTGGAAAAACCTTATCATTTTTTGACGTGCTTTGTGATATTACTTATAACAACTCCTCTTTCCATGATTTTTGTTTTAGTTCTTATCTTTTATATCGGGCTTTCAACAATTGATAAAATGAAAATTGAAAGAGAAGAATATGAAATAACGATTTTTCTTATATTCTTAACTTCATGGTTCTTGTTTATAATATTTAAGAAAGCATTACTTGCACACGGAATAACACTATTCTGGCATAATCTTCCTGAAGCTGTAATAAATGAATACTTTGTTAAAACAAATATTCTTCTTGCAATAACTCAAATAGGTGCAATTCCATTTTTGTTCGGGCTTTATACGATACACAAGCACACTTTTGAAACAAAAAATAAACCAGTAACTTTAGTGTTAAGTTTCATAGCTGTTTCTTTTATATGTTTATGGTTTAATATAATAACCCCTGAGATAGGACTTTCTTTATTAGGAATAATGATGGTCATAATCATGAGCAGCTATTTTAAGCTTTTCATACTGCATATTGAAAAATTCAAGATGAATCTTAAGGCAATTTCTTTTTTTCTGATCATATTATTTTTTTTAGCAACATCTGTTTATCCATCATTATATTTTGCTTCAAAATCAATTGAAAACTTTCCAAAAGAAGAAACATTCCAGTCAATGGAGTGGATCAGAAGAAATACAGAGCAAAATTCAGTCATACTAACCCATCCGAAGTTAGGGACTCTTGTTAATTATGTTGCGCAAAGAAAAAATGTGGCTGACACTGATTTTTTAATGATAAAGAACCCTGACGAAATATGGAAAGATATTGAAAAAATATACAGTTCAAGATATGCAACTGAAGCTGTTGAACTGATGACAAAATATGATGTTGATTATGTGCTGATATCAGATTTAGAGGAAAAAGAATTTGTATTAGGAGATTATTTTGATACAAGTTGTTTTAAATTGGTTTACTCTGACAAGGTTAAGATATACAAGTCTGAATGTAGAATAAAAACAATACACTAGAAATATTTAAAAAATGATGAATCAAAAAATTAAAAAAAACAAGGAATTTATCAAGCATATCAGTATTTTGATAATATTAACTATACTGCCCATAATATCTATTCACGCTTACAGATATTATTTTATGGATGGCATTATTCCTGGCCAGGAATCTTATGAGAATTTGCTCATATCTGAGAATTTAGACCAGTCAAGTTATGAAGCTACACCATACCATTACATATTAAGTTACAGCTCTAAATTTTTTGACTTACAAAGTTTTTCACTGATTTTTTCATTAATGCTTGGATTGCTGACAATTTTTCTTTCGTATTTGATTTTCAAAGAATTCTTTGATGAAGACATCTCATTTATGGCTTCTGTGCTTCTGGCCTTATCTCCTGTATTTGTATCAAAATTTTCCGGTCTAAGCATTGATAACTTTTTTGTATTGATAGTTTTAGCAACTATTTTTATAATCATTAAAAAGAGTGATTCTGCTTATTTTTATCTTATAATACCTCTTGCAATAATTGCCGGCTCTTTTGGATTTTTTTACTTGATAATCTATGTTTTTTCATGCGTTTCGATCTCTTTAAATTTCAATAACAAAAAATCTGCTTTAATAACTGTGATTTTAACCATTCTATTCAGCGCTATTTTCTATAAACAATGGTACTTGAACTCATTGAAAGAACCTTTCATGATCCAACAAAATACTATATCTCTGCTGATAGCAGACTCCGGACATGTTAATGGTCTTGGCTTTTTCTCCATGCTTCTTGCATTCGCAGGGATAATTTTCACTTGGAAAGAAAATAAAGATAAATATTTTTCTCATCATGTGATTTTTTTCTTGGCTCTATTCACATCTGCTTTTTTTTATTCTAATCTAATATTTTATATAAATTTTTTAGTTTGCTTTTTAGCAGCAATCGGGCTTATGAAATTTCATAGGATGAATTGGAGACTTCCAATGATTAAGAAGATGACTATCTGGTTCATGATTTATGGATTGATTTTTTCGTTATTTTTCAATATAAGTTTGATATCAAAACAAGATCCGACTCCTGATTTAAAAGATGCAATATTAAATCTGGACAATGTTTCTTTGTCTGATCCTTCATACGGTTATTGGATTGATTATTATTCAAATTCAACACCATACATCAAACTAGACTTCAATGATAAAGAATATATTCGTAAGCTCAATAGAACAAATGAAATTTTTAACTCCAGAAATCTGGAAAAAACGAGAACCTTAGTTAAAGAAGAAAAAATAAAAGTCATACTTATCGACGAAAAAATGAGGGATGTTTTTTGGAAAAATGAAAAATCAGGGCTTCTTTTTGTCTTAAATAATTCTGAATTCATGACAAAAATTTATGAGAATGATAATACAGCAATTTGGGAAATTAAATGAAAAATGATACAGCAAAAAAATGCAATTCATCAAAATGGCAAAAATGAAATTGAAACAAATAAAACTTGAACATTTGAAAAAATCGAAAAAAACTTGGAGCTTCAAAAGATATAACGGACATATTATTTTTATAATAATACTTTCATATCTTATCTTCCAGCTCCTTTTTTTAAGGTATAATCTCGCAATACTATGGGACGAATCAGTTTACATTGGAATTGGCAAATATCTCTATTCTTTTGGAGGTTCAGGAATATGGGAATCTTTCAGACCTTTAGGATTTCCTTTAATCTTGGGATCATTATGGAAACTAAAGCTTGATGTTATTTTGTTTGGAAAAATAACTGCGTTAATTTTCAGTGCATTATACTTATACACTGCCTATTTGATTGCAAAAGAAATCTTTGATGAAAAAATTGCAGTCATAAGCGCTTTGATTTTGGCGCTGACTCCGTTGTTTTTTACCGAAGCATCAAAAATAATGACTGAGATACCTGCAGGAGTTTTCGTACTTTTATCCATTTATTTTTTAATCAAGGATAAAATTCACTTATCAGGATTATTTGCAGGTTTTGCTTTTTTATTTAAATTTCCTGCAGGGTTAATATTCGCCGGAATTCTTTTTTTATTATTGTTTAATAAAAATCTGAGCGATTCATGTAATTTT
>CAZDUE010000077.1:0-1453 GCA_964508575.1 uncultured Methanosarcinales archaeon | reverse complement strand
ATTTTCTGGAGCTTTTTTTCTATCAATATTGCCTTATCTGATCTTTAATTTATCATCAAGCAGCAATATAATTTCTCCCCTGATTAGTGCAGCTTCACACCAATCCAACATTGTTTATTCTGTATCTGACCCTTTGACTAATTTTCTTTATTACTTCATAGAATTAATCAAACAAAACTATCTTATGGTATTTTTCTTTTTTGCATTAATATTTTATGATTATAAGAGCAGAAAAAAACAAGCAATTCTTTTTATCTTGCTCATATATCTTGGATATTTCACTTTAATAGTAAATAAACAGCCAAGATTCATGCTTTTGTTCTTGCCATTGATTGTGATAATTGTGAGTTTTGGCATTGTTCATTTTTTAAGAATCATAAACACCAGATATGTCAAGAAAGAGATAATATTAAAGATACTGGCTGGATTTTTGGTCATTGTTTTAATAATGCCTGCATTAAATATGGGCTTTAAATTCTTCAGATTTGGTTATTATGAAAGCCATAATGAAAAAAGACCTATCATTTCTGAATATTATGAATATTTTAATAATTATTCTAATAGTGATTTTAATGATAAAAATATAATTGTATTAACTACAGACCCTGTTCCTTCAGCTTATACTGATAAAAAGTTCATTCCTTTTTATTATTCTGCATTTGATGCTGAAAAATATTATGAACTTAATATTAACAGTTCAGATGCTGTGATTTACAATCCTCAGGCATTTCAATGTGAAAAGATAAGCGCTAGCTGTATGGAAAAACAGAAAAAACTTGAGAGAAAAATATTCTCTGAAAACAAGCTGGTTTTTAACAAAACTTATGATAATGAGAAATATTTTATTTTTGTGAAAAAATAACTTTTATAATCTTATTTCATCTCACTTTTATGAAATCTCCTATCGTGTACTTTTCACTTTTCTGGCTGGACTTAAAATCTTCTTCTTTATAAATTTCAACGAGTTTTATTTTGAGAAGCTTCTCAAGTTTTCTTGCAAGATCTATTGATGGGGCTATTTTTCCACGCTCCATATTATGAATCAAAGATAATTTTTCATTTATCTTTTTTGCAAAATCTTCCTGTGAAAGTTTTAATTTTTCTCGTGTAGTTCTAATAATTACTGAATAGTTTTGAACAATAGACTCCTGCGGCTCTTCTTTAACATGCTTGATTTTTTTCACAGCCAGCTCTTTTTTTATTATTTTTGCAGATCCTAGAACTTTACCGTGCTTACTGCATTTTATACACACATTAAGAGGTATTTCTTCGACCAAAGCTCTGAACTCAGCATTCTTACTTCCGCACATCTCGCATTCCATGATTCCACCTTAGTACTAATATTATATGGTAAGTCATACTTATTGTTTTAAAAATTTTATGGAAAAAACAGAGTTTGTATGTTCTTCATAATGTTTATATTCATGTTTTTTAGAAAATTTCTTCCAGTAAC
>CAZDUE010000076.1:575-7935 GCA_964508575.1 uncultured Methanosarcinales archaeon | reverse complement strand
ATAACATTATCAATACAGTTAGTTGAGGGAGCTCAGGATGTTATAAGTTCACTTGCATCAGGAGGAAACATGCTGTATCTTGTCACAGACCGAAAAGATTACGAGCCAAATAGTTCAGGTTTAACACAAATGGATTATGCAAGACAAGTTCTAAGAACTCATAACTTAGACCGCTGTTTTTCAGGATTCTTTTCATCTAAAGGAAAAAATAAACAGCAAATTTGTGTTGATCATGGGATTGAGATGCTTATAGATGATGATCCGAGACATCTGCAAGATCAAGGTCTTGATATTATTAGAGTTAACATGAGAATTGCTGGAGATTATACAGGACTTAAAGAGGTTCATATTGTGCATTCTTGGGATGATGTTTATGAAGTCATTTCACATCACTTGCATCTAAAAACTCCCCTTATTAAGAATCAGTAGTCAAGAACAAAATGATCTTCTAAAGGGCTTGATCTGCTCCAGTCAACAGGAATGTATGCTCTGAAAGGAGTAATTCTTGCTTTATTTTGTGAAGCTATTTGAAAATCAAAAGTTCTTACAGCTTCAACACCTGTTCTGTAATCTCCTGATAAAAAGCTTTGAACCCCTGCACTATAAATCAATTCTGAAATTGCCTCAAAATCTTTTTCAGTCTTATCATTTGCAACCGCGGTAATTTTCTTAACTGTGGATATTCTATTAAATACTTCAGAATAAGCTTCAACTGATGAAGTTATCGCAGAATCGAAAAACAAGACCCCTATCTCAAGTCCTGCTAACTGAGATTTTCCAGATAGTTGCGTAAATCCAGAAGAAAAATTTTCAGAATAATGCCTTGTGGCTGAAGAAATTTGAGTTATGAACGGGTTTAGCGCGATTTTCGGGAGATAACTTATTGCTTCTATAAAAAGCTCATTGCCATACGCATCAAGTAAACTGGACAAGTAAAGTTTAGCTTTAAGATTCTTAATTGCTGATTCAGAACTTGAAATTTCAAGATGACCTTTAATTCCGCTAAGAACATTTGCAAGCATCAATTCTTTCACAAAATTATCTTGCTGTTTTGTTATATTATAAGCATAAGAATCTCTATCTAGCAGTTGAAGAAAAAAAGCTCTTAATATGCTTTCGCAATCAGGATTCCTGAGAATATCAGCAGCTATTGGTTTAAGTTCCTCTTCATGATTCTTCAAGCCTTGAATTTGTCTGGAGCCAATTTCAGCTTCATAAGCCCAGGTTATCTTTTCCAATTCTTCTAAAGCTTGTTCTAATTTAATCATGAATTAAAAGAAGAATGATCAAATATATTGGTTCTTTATATTTAAAATATTAATTGATATTTAGTTGCGAACAATAACTAGTTATAAAGAAAACGGCAACTAAATATAGCAGGACAAACAATTTTTTATTGATTACTTTTGTCCTGCTCTAATTACACACTCAAATATTATAAGCAGCAATAAGTGCAGTGCAGTCAAATACTAAGCTCAAGAGAATATTTAACTGAGAAACGTGCAATGATTCTTCAGCTTTAGTCTTAAGTAAAAGTGTTTCTGTTTCTCTGAAAATGTCTTTTTTCTTTGCATAAAACGTGTTTAAGTTTTCTTGGTTATACTTGAATAGCAAATCTAAAAATTCTGCAAGAATTGATGCAACTTTCTTATCAAAGTCTAAAGTTTCTTTAGAAAGTTTAATTTTTTTCTCTGAATGAATCTGCGATAATCTTTTGTAGCAGTCACCCATTTTCTCAAGAGCCCACAATAGCGAGTACATCTGAGGTCCTTTTACAGGCTCAACACTTGAATCTTTCATTATTATGTGTCGAGCATAATTTGTAAACTTATTAAGATTATCATCGCTCATCAAGACTGATTTTAAAAGATCTTTATCATTTTTCTCAATTGATTGATTAAATTCTTCAGACATTATTTTTAATGTAAAACAAGATCTTCGCACTGAATTTTTATATTCTTCTACTGATGCGCTGGCAATTCTTTTAATTACAACAATATTGGCTTTTTTCTCAACAACCTCGAATCCTGGAAGCTGCGCGACAATCCAGTTGATTTTCTCAAGTTCTTTAGAAGTCTGAAATTCAACTTTTAATTCATCATATCCTCTTTTATAATAAGCAGCTACTAAAGGTCCTATTAACCAATGAACTCCCTTGCAGTTGAAATCACCTGTCATTTTAGGGCTTTCATGTTTTGATTTTGCTGTTACAATAAGGTCAACATCCTTATCAATTATGTTAACTTCATCTCCTGCTTTTAAGTGATTCATAGAAATCCATGAAGCAGGCAATGTAACAGTATGAGCTCCTTTTCCTTGCGCGATTATTTTTCTAATCATAAAATATTGTAAGCATAACTACTATTTAAATATTGCTTATATTAATATAAATGATATGAAACATATTAATAATCTTGAAGGTCCTTTTCAGCAATCATTCTGGTCCAAAACTAACTGTTCAAGCATATCTCTCAGGAATGGAAGTTGTTTCTGTCTATAAGGACTTGTTCTGAGATTCTCGTATTTCATAAATCTGGTTATTCTGTACATTATTTCAAACACTGCGGTTTTTCTTAGTGTGCTGTATTCTCGTGCAAAATTTTCATCACTGATCCTTTCGATTCCTTCCAATTCTCTTGACTTATCAAGATATTGCCTGAAATATGATTTTCGTTCTGAATCATTCAATGAATGTTCTGTTTCAGGATGTATATCCCATAACGCTTGAGAGATATCAAGATATTTTGGGCCTATTACGAATGATTCATGATCTATTAATGATCCGCCAATGTAGTTTTCCCAATGAGCATCATTATGTATTCCTGAATGTTCTAGATTCGGAATGACTGCTGTAAGATACTCTTGATATATTTGAACTAATGATCCAAGATGACTATCATCAAACCATGCTAGCTCTTTTAAGGTCTTTCTAACATCTTTAGCTTCTTTATAAGTAACAGGTTCAATACTTCCTTTCAGTTCAGCCGTGAACATTTTGCTTTCATGATGGAGATGAGCAAGCAGAATCATTTTATGAGAATAAATATCTTCATCCAACAATTCAGAATTTTCATGAGCATCAGGATAGATCATAAAGGCAATATTATTGACTGTGAAAAGTTCGTCCATAGGACCTGCAAGGAATTTATGAAGTACAGAATCCACTTCTCTTAAATTTTTTATCACACAATACTCTTTTTTTGCACGCTCTAAATCAAGAGGTTTGCCAAAAACTAATCTACCTCCTAATTTAATTTTCTGCACAGGATTTTTAGAAGCGGCAACTCCCAGCTTAGTCATAGATTGAACCTTGAAATATGATGATGCCATGAATTCTTTCATAATTGGGCTGTATTTTTCACCGAATTTTCTGGTTAAAATTTCATCTAAATCACTGAAATCCTCTCCTGTTTCTGCAAGTAAAAGATCTCGCTGAGCAGTGTTCTTAGAAGATGTAACTTCAAACAACTTTTGGTGATACCAAAGCTTTTTTTCATAAAGTTGTCTTGCTAGATTTCTCTTCATATTTTCAAATCTTTCTTGATGTTCTTGTTTTAATTCTAATTTTCTTTCTGAAGAATAATAAGGATCATTAAGAATATCATCTAAAAAGCTGCGAAATTCAGGATTAGCGTTAACACAACTTAAAGCATGAAGTGAACTTAATTCAGAATATTTGGGATTTTTTCTTACACTAAGAATTTTTTTATTTTCATTCAAATAGTCATTTAGTTCCTCTGAATTAAGCATCTCTCTAAGTTTTACATCCAAATCCTCAAAACCTTCAGGAACAAGAACAGATCCTCTCATTACTGGAAGCCCTCCCAAAGCGTCGGCTACTCTTTGAGTATTATCAGCAACTTCTCTAGAATAAAGCGCCATCAGTGCATATTCAATAAAAGGAGAGGGAAGTTTTGCAGCAATTGCAAAATCTAAAAGCTGTCTTGCTTTTACAAGAGGAAATCTTTCGTCATCATATGGATCAACAGCTCTGAATAATCCATCATAATGTTTTATCAACTCTCTTTTTTCTCTATTGCTAAGATCGACAGGATCATAATGCAATGCAGAACTTGGAGTATATTTATCTGTAACAATATGTCCTACTTCTTGCATAAATGCTGGCTGTCTTGGTTTTATTTCACTCATATCATTCTCCTCTCTTGATTTCTACTTATCATATATTCCTTTATTATTTCTGTTAATAATTCTCGTTGTGATATCCTGTAAGGTAAGTCTCTGAGATGCGAGTAGTTTCCAACTCTTGCAATTCTCCAGGCTGCTTCATATCCTTTCGCGATTAGTTCTAGTTTTTTCCATTCTTTATCAAACTCTCCATCATTAAGTTGCGTGGATTTTGGATTTTCAAGAGCTCTGGAAATGTTCAAGTATGCTCTAAATTTATCTTTTCTTTCTAATTCATTGATTGCGTTATTTTTTTCATCAACATCATAAAGAACACATGCAACATCTAAGTAAGGATGTCCTATGGCTAAACTCTCTTGATCTATGATCATTCCATTTATTATATTCTCCCTGTGAAAATCTCCGTGAATTACTGTGAATTCATCTTGAGATTCTTGAAGAAAATTATAAACAGATTCGTAGATACTCACTACATTTGCTAAATCTTCTCTGCTTAAATCTGTAATTCCTTTAAGTATTTCTCTAACTTCATAACTTGATTTAGATTTGATAGCAGTTAAAACAAAATTAAGCAGAGGATTTTTTAATAAACTTTTTGATTTGGTATGCAAATGAGCAAGAACCATGAGCTTGTCAGAAATTTCGTCATTTATTTTATTCAAAGGAGATGTATTACCAGCATCAACATAAAGAACAACACTTTCTCCATCCCTCTCATAAGGTATTCCTATTATTTCAGTCCATCTTGATTCGAGAATATGATCCAGTTTTCGTATCCAATTATTTGCTCTTGCAACTCTTCTTGCAGTTAATGAATCTAGAACTTTAGCATAAAGCTTTACTTTCGTTCCATCATCCAAAGTTATTTCTAAAGGAGGATCTTTGCTGACAGCTCCAGGATTCTTAGCAGTCTCAAGATGATCTTCAATTTTTCTTAAGTATCCAAGAATAACATCAAAATGTTTTTGTCCAAAACGTTCAGCAAGCTCGTGAGCGTAGTCAGAAGGATACTTTTGAGATCTTAATATTCTTTCTTCAATATCTGCTCTTGTATTTAATTTCCTCTTATATTCTTCAAACCAAGGACGAAGTTTTTCCATATCTTCATTAATTTCAGCCAATCTTTCAAGACTTTTTTCCATGGATTTTTCACTTAAAGTAATTCCCATCTCAGGAAAACCAATTTCCAGATCTGATTCAAGACAGAAATCCCTCCATCCTCTTGCATCATCTCGATCGAAGCTTTGCATATTCTCTCCTTCCAAATTAGCACGAGTCCTTTTATCCCCTTTAAGCATGCTTGAAACGAGTTTTCTGCTTTCACAGAGAGTGAATAAATCTCTTAAATTTTCTGGAATTTGAAATAATTCCAATTGTTTAGCAGAATCTTCATCTGCAAATTTTGAATAAAAATCAAACCAGTTTTTTAGAGATTCAATATCTTCAAAATCATGATGTCTTATTATTGCAAACTTTGCCATATCAACAGGCAGTGCATATCTCATTGACAATAAAGCAGCAATTCCTCCTAATTCACCAGGAATTTTCTCATCAGATCTAATCTCTAAAAGTTTTTTGTAAAGATCTAATGCGTCTCTTGTACGGGAAATTTCGCTGTCCAGAACATCTATAATCCCCATGATAGAGCTATATTCATCTATATCAAGTCCAAGAACACCACTCAGATTTTTTAACGATTCTGGATTAAATTTAGTTATCACTCTATCTAGTTCGACAATTTCTGGCTTAAAGAATATGCTTCCAGCACCCATAGTTTCCAAAAAATCTTGTTCCATATACATTCTCCTTGCAATATATCTTTGTTAAATTTTAACTTATTCAGGAGAAGAAAACAGATAACTTATAAATATTTCTAATGATTTACCACTATTTGATGATCATTATTCATATTAGTTAATATTAGTTAATATGACTTATATTACTAATATTCAAAATATTAAAATCCACAGAACTACAGTATATTATTAGAACCAAGAATTCTGTTGCCACCCCCTGGAACAGATGAAACGAATAGATGGATGAGAGATTAGAAGCTATGACTAGAGACGACGACAACTGACAAGAAATGCAGGGCATTTTGCCCTGTTTTTTTCATTCTAGATTTTTTTAATTTTTTTTAAATCAGAACTTGCCATTATAAGTACACATCTTGCTTAAAACAGAATAAACTTTAGCCATTCTTTCTAAGTGTTCTGATCCTGATACTCTTGAGATTCTTGCTGCTGAAACAAAATCTCCTGCAGACTCGTAGCTTGCGATAAACTGTCTACACATGTTTTCACGCTCAGAATCTTTTGCTTTCTTTAGTGCAGTCCAGGTTCCTGTATCTTCAAAAGTATCTGCTTTGATGCTAAGTGTGATCTTTTACTTATGTCATGCATTAATCCAGGATTATTTGCTTTTTCTGCATGTTCGTAAGCTAGCACGTATCTTCCTTCTTTTAATAGTAAATTAGCTGCATTCTCATGATATTCACGAGCTTCCGGCAGTCCTGCTAGTTCTGCGAATTTAGCAGCTCCTGCAAAATGTCCTTTTTGCGCTAGTTGTTTTGCTGCTTTTTTGTAAATTACTTCAGCATCTTTCTGCTGTCCTAATTTTTCAAGGCAATGACCTTGCATGGCAAAGTCTCCTGATCTTTCATATTTTTCAAGCGCCTGCCTGTAAAAGCTCTGAGCTCTTGATTCCATTCCTAGTTCTTCTGAAAGTGAAGCTGCTCCAAGATAAGACTTTCTTCTTTCAAGAACTCTGAATGTTTCTTCTATTCTATGCTCGGAAATTTCAGTATCACTCACTTTAGATCTTCCGAAAATTCCTTTTATTGCGAGCTGCCTTCCTTCTTCTGTCAATAAGCTTTCTGTAACTCCTGACCTTTCTCTTCCATGCTCTGATAGTAGTATACCCAGTACATCTTCCAATATTGATTTTTGTTTTATTAATTTTTGTTTTTCCATTGACTGCTAAACAACTCAGTTCCACATATTCTTTACTGATATGAATCATATTAATCCATATTAAATCAATCCTAGGATTAATATAACTAATATTACTAATATTCAAAATATTTATTTCTGTATTAACTATACAATAGTACATTAACAATTATTATCGGAGTGATTGAAATGGCCATTACAGGAATATATGCAATAAATCCTCAATTATATGGAGTTCAAATAGGCAGAGAACAATTCCAAGT
>CAZDUE010000076.1:0-565 GCA_964508575.1 uncultured Methanosarcinales archaeon | reverse complement strand
GTGGATTTAAATGCACAAGGAAACAATACATTAAAGCTAGATGGCAAACCAGCAGGAGAACTTAGCGATATTGTTGCAGAAGAAATGAAAGATTCAATTCCTTTTTTTCAAGGAAAACAATTAGAACAATTGATTTTAGTGGTTGCTCACTTCCAATACCAAAAGAAATCCCAAGAATCTGAACAGTTAGATAACGTAGAATCAGAAGAATACAATGACTCGCTTAATTATCAAGGCAGGAAAGTTACAAGAGAAGACCTAAGAGACTTAAGGACCGCATTCAGAGACTGGAATGGAACACCTACTCGAGGTCAATTGGATGAACTAAAAAGGTATAATCTCAGATTTGAGTATGCAAGTGGTCACAATAAAATTGTATCCTTGGATACGGGTTACTCTATATCAGTGAGTTGTACTCCAAGTGATGGTGGTGCAGGCAAATATGTTGCAAGAGACATAATTAATAAAATACTCAAACGAGGATCTAAAGATTCTTCTTCAGGATCTGAATAATTTTTTCTTTTTTAAAATGATTTCCGCTATAGCAATGAAAAAATCAAGAACT
>CAZDUE010000075.1:0-8103 GCA_964508575.1 uncultured Methanosarcinales archaeon | reverse complement strand
ACTAAAGTGAGAGGAAGTGCTATTGTTGCAATAACACTTAAAAATTTCATAACTTCATTAATATTGTTAGAAACAGTTGACATATACAACTCGTAAGTATTGGTTATTGCATCTCTCTGAGCATCTACATTTTCCGCGATTAGTACAAAATGATCGTAGACATCTCGAAAGTAAGGAATTGATTTTTTTGTGATAAACTTGTAATCATGCTTTGCAAGGAACGAAATTTTCTCACGCTGAGGAATTACAAGCCTTTTTATTTTCATAATATTCTTTTTTAATTCAAGAACTTTATCAAGATTATGCCTGCTTGGATTTTTAGCTACTTTTTCATCAAGGTCGTAAAGTTTTTCATCAATATGCTCAAGTATAGGAAAGAATCGATCGACTTCAAAGTCAATTATTTTATGCAAAACAAATTCAGGGCCTTTAATGAATAGTTTTTCAAGCTGGTCAGTATTTTGCTTCAAGAATTCTGAAGCTTCTAGATTTTTTAAATAATTACTTATGACGAAATTAGATCCTAATATTAGGTCAAACTCTTTAAGTTCCACTAATTTTTTCTTGTTCTCGATAGTGTAAAAAACACAAAGCAAATAGTTTGGAAATTCTTCGACTTTAATTCTAGTATTGACATGCAATAGATCTTCAACAGTCAGTTGATGAAGATCAAATGAATTCTTCAGTATTTCTGCTTCTTCTTTAGTTAAATCTTTACAGTCAATCCAAAGAAGTTTGTCCTTGTAATTAGAAAGATCTTTAGGATCCACTTTCAGAACTTTCTTATCATATGTGAAAATTTCAAGCATGATATACTTTTTATGTTCTTCTTTTTATGCTTTGCTTTTGAAATAGTAAAAGACAGAAATAATGCTGATAATAGTTGTCTTTTACTATTTAGTTTGGGAATTTTATTATGCGTAACTATTGTCCCAAACTAAAACACAGAAAGCATTATAAATAGAGCGACTAGAATTCATTAATAAGTTCAATAATAGGACTGATAATAGAACCAAAGGTGATACTCATGGCAGTAAAAAAAGAAACTAAATCAGATTCCAAGTCAGTAGCAGGAACAGGGATGAGCAGAGATGAACAAATTGGCTTTCATAAAGGATCGTTAAGCACTCTAGCTAAAGAACGAGAGGAAATGCTGAGAATACTTAATATTGTAGAACAATTAATGCAGATGCACATAAAATCATTGCAAGATTTAGGTATTGATCTTGCAAAAGAAGCTCAAAAAGCTCAAGGTTCAAGTGGTGTAAAAGAAAAGCCAAAAAAGCCGATTGAGGATATTCTTAAGTGAATAGATTTAAGTGATTAGATCTTTGAAATTATCTAATCAAGCTTTGATCAAGCTTTCAGAAAGCTTTTTATTGAATTCTTTTATTTTTAGATATTGTGATGATTTTTAATATATATCCTCATAAAAATGTTCTTTGTAATCATAAGACTACCATTGAATTCACTAAGGATGAGGAGCTTACTTTGAAAGGAGACTGCATTCTAGGAGTAAAGGCAGATTTTGATTTAAGAGAACTAAAAAAAATCAAAGGAAAGTTTAAAGTTACTATAAAATCCAAGAATGTTCAGGATGATCTCATAGGATACGCAGTTGATTCTTTTGATAGTGCTCATGAAATTGTGATAAGAAAGACTGATTTTGTTTCTCCGAGAACTTTCGGAATAAAAGCAAACAAATCATCTTCAGAAATTGACCGCAATCTTGTTAATAATCTCAAAAAACATCCAGGAACTGTAAAGATCGAAAAGATCAAGATAAAAGCTTTAATATTTGATTTGGATGACACTTTAGCAGTATGGAAGAAAGAAGCGAGAGCAAAAGCCAATGAGTTTTTAATAAATCAAGTTAGTGATAAATTCAATGTGAGTGAAACATCTTTCAGAGATGAATTTTATAGAGTAGCACAGCATTACTCTGAAAAAAGCACTGAGCCATCGCATCATTCAAGAGCAATGTGGATTAGAGAAGCTTTAAAGAATTTGGAAGCGGTCAATGATGATTTAAATTATGATGCACTAGTTAATCTTGAAAGAGATTTTTGGGAGGAAGTGCTAAAGCATGTTAAGCTTTTCGATGGAACTCTTGAGATTATTAAAGAGTTAAAGAAAAAATATAAGCTGGCTATTTTTTCAGATTCTGACGGAAAAAAAGAATATAAAGTTAATAGAATAAAGAAGCTAGGGCTTGATAAGCTCTTTGACGTTATAGTAACTTCAGATGATACAGGATATACAAAGCCTCATTCTAGTAATTTAGTTTTAGCTGCAAAAAAATTAGGAGTTAAATTAGAAGAGTGCGCTATGATTGGAGACTGGCCTGAACGAGATCATCTGAATACAAAGAAATTAGGTATGACAAGTATACTTCTTAAAAATGGGAATGAAAAAAGCATGAAAAATTATAATTACGTTGATTTTGAGATTGAAAATATAAATGATCTGCAGAATATTCTAAAAGAGATATGATTTTAACAAAATACGCCCTCAAATGATATGATATAAACAATTGTTAAATATCTCGAACAGCGTCAAAAGGTTTTTAAATGGCTATTTTTTCCTTAGGAGTATGGAGCCAATAGGATTATTAGCTAAAGGATGTAGAAATCTTTACAATCTGTTTCATAGAGAACAACCGTCGGCAATTGTTCCTGCTTCTTATGGTACTTCAGGAGTTCCTAATCCTTGGGCTAAAAGGTCTAATTCAGAGATCATAGGTAAATTAGATTATTCCGTGATAGTTCCTGAATCTCTTGTTAGAGAAGAACTTGGAGACTTAGCATTATTCTATTTGTTAGCTAATGAGTATCTAGAAAAGAGAACAAGGAGATCAGGACATAAAGGAATGGTTCATCCAACAACCATAGCAGAACGAATTAATATTCTTGGATATCCGCAATCTTACCGAGAGATAGCTTTTCTTCATGACTTAGTTGAAGATGTTGGCAAAAGAGTGGAAGATATTCCTACAATGCTTTCTGAAATAGAAACAAGAGTTTCTGAAAGCTTTGGCAAAAGTTATGGACCTCAAGTTGCTATGGATGTTTATTTTGTAACAAACTTGTTTGACTTAGTTTTTAAGAGAAAAGATAAAGAGAGTTTGTTAAAAAGAGAATTAAGCCAAACTGATGATGAAAGAAAGCAGTTCGTTATTAATGTAATAGCAACTAATAGAAGGGCTCAGAGGGATTTTGATAGGCAATTAGGTGTCAGCTCTAAAAATCCTATAGCTGTTCAAATCAAGAGTGATCTTAACTCTTTTTATCGTACGTTAATAGATTTAAAAAATGGAGTTCCAGAAGACGCTCCTTGGAAGAATTTAGGAGAAATGCTTTACGCTATTTATTGTGAGAGAATTGCAGATGAATGCTTTAATAGATATAGTTCAGGAGATCCTAATTTTGATATGTTAATGACGGTAAAAATAATCGATTCCTCAGATAATATGAGAACTTTTCCAAACACAGAAATGTTTGCAATGGACAGATTGCTTTACAAGACAAGGACTGTTTATGATGCTGTACTGCATTTAATAAGATCTATCGAAGAGACTGATGGATTTAAGAGTCCAACCGCGTTAAGAGAAGTCTCTCAGATTCTTCCTCTTGAGACTTTAATAAAAATGTCTCAGATTATTGATGGGATTGAGAAGCATTCAGATACTCAGATGAAGCATCTTATAACTCGCGAGTTTGTTGTTTATGATTTTGGCGAGCAGATAAGATTTTTTGGCATGGAAGATAGAACTTATGTTCAGAAATTTATGCGTGCCTGGGAAAAGCTTCCTGGAAAAGAACAAAGGTCTGTTACGAGATATGATGGCAATATTGTTGATCATGAGGTTAGTTTAGAAACAATACAGTATCTTAGAAGTTTACTTCCATTAATAGCAAAAGGGGCAGTTCAAGAGTTAGAGGAGAAAATTGATAATATTTCTAAAATAAATTCTGGTAGAATGAATTCTGGAAGTGGAAAATCCAGTGAGTCTGTCTCTTCAGCTAATACTAAAACCAGAGCGAGCAGTCCATTGAGTGCACTAGCGAGAGTGAGAATGGCATCTTTGTTATGAATTAATTTCGAGAGTTTCTATGAATCTCAAAAAAACTAAAAACCTATATCTTGAACTAGCAAAAAGTTCATTTTCTAAACTAAATTACTTGCGAAGTTTAACATTGTTAACGCAAGGTTTTTATAAAGAAGATTCATACAATCCTTAAAGGATTTATAAATAAGGGTATATGTCAATATATGGTATAAAATCAGTATTAAAATAAAAGATAATAAAAAAACTATGAAAAGGGTGCAAACTTATAGTGAGTTCTGCACTTTTAAAAGAAACAATAAGATAAATAAACAGATTAAAATGAGATCATTAAACAAAGAACAAAACAAAACAAGAAACGCTGAATTATTACAGCCTGCGGATAGAGTCGCTGATATTGTTAGTCTTGAAAACTTATTAGATAGTTCTTTCACTGAAGAAGAATTCAAAGTCCTTACTGATTTATTAGCAGGAAATTCAAGAAGCCCTGGATCAGACGCACAATCTTTAAGTCAATCTATTCTAGAGCGAAGTAATTCTACGGCTCTGAGATTAAATGGTTTAATACAGCATTCCAGAAAAAGTGCAATAGAAATTTTGCGAGTTTTAGGAGAGGATTATCAATTACCTCATAATCTGGCTCTAGAAATAAAAGTATTAGGGCATGAATCAACTCCTATTAGATATTATTCAATAGATGAGCGTGATGTTTATTCTAATGAAGTTCATAGAATGAGATATGCAATTAGAGTACTCCAATCAATGAATCCTAGAGACATTCCAATATCAATAAGGCAGAATTATGATTTTCAATCTTTCAGGCCTGAGGATGTTGAAAAATTAATAGTAAGCAGTTCATTAGTGGCAAAATTTGATTCAGGCATTCCTTTTTATGATGCAAATGGAAATGTAATTGCAATGATAAAAAAAGTAAGTGCTAGAGAAAAGAGAGGGGACAGGACCGCTGATAAATATTTGGAAACCAAAACAAAAGAAGGAGGAAGAAATCTTAATGATTATATGGGGGTACAAATAGAAGTTGCAAGGGCTGATCAAATTGAAGGTCTTAGAGAAACCCTTCTTGGAAGAATGGGCGTTAGGATTAATCCTTCTTTAGAAGATAACTACTTGGAGAATCCAAAACATGATTATGTTGAAGCAGTTCACACTTATCCTCATTTTCCTGGTTCGGGCTTTGAATTTCCAATAGAGCTTAGAATTAGATCAACAAGATCTTTGAAGCATGAAGAAGCTAATGATCCTCATCAAAGTTACAGAGAAAGAAAAACAGGAGAGAGAAGAAGTTTATGGAGGGGCATATATGCTAATGTGAGGATAATAAAGGGAGCTATTGCTGAAGTTTTAAAAACAGCTCAGAATTCTTTCATTCCTACTGATACTCAAATGATTGCTTCTCTTCAGGGTAATTATATTCTCAGTAATGAAGGTCCTAGAGCAGCAATGCCTTTTTTAGTTTTGCCATATCAAGGATCAAGAAGCAATTAATCTTCAGATTCCTCAACCCAGTTAACTCTTCTAGATTTGCTGACGTAGTTTACTAGTTTAGTTTTGAATTCTGAACTGTTGTTATTGTGATTATTGCTGTTATCTTTATCATTATTACTGCTGATCTTTTCTCTCAATAGTTTTCCGCATCCTAGAAAATAATCCTTCGCTTCTTTATGTTTGGTCTTATACTTCAGTATTACAAATCCCTCAAGTTTTTGAGCAAGTAATTCTGTAACTTCTAGGTCTTCTCCAGATATCCAGACAATCATCTGTTCTTTGTTTAATTCAACAATGTTCTTGCGAGCATAAGGACCTATAAGCTGAGTTCCTTCAATGCTTAGCCGTATGCTCCCTCTATGCAGTTGTGCAATGTATATTCCTAAATTGTTGATTCGCAGTTTAGAAAGATCTATCTTTCCAAGATCTTTATTTATTATGAATATCTTATCTTCAGGATTCTTCAGAAAAGCATAATCTAATTCAATTTTACAGCCAAATTGTTTTTTAATCATGCTAAGAATTTCCTTTGTTTCTTTCGAGTTTAATATTGATATGTTTTGCATGAATCTCGAGTAAAGTTTAAATATATAAATCCTATGCCAAGGAGTATGTGAATAGCGTCATAAAGTCAAAATTCAATAATGAAAAATTATCGACGAGCGTTGCGGGGGGTTGTCCCTTACGGGGACGCAGCTCCTTATTGGTTCTCGTCTGAAATTTTGAAGATGCTATGCACATACGCCAAGTAAAAGAACATTAATGGGCTCGTGGTTTAGCGGTATAACGTCGCTTTGACGCAAACTAACATGTGAAGACATAAGTTTTCAATATGGCGAAAGTCACCGGTTCAAAAGCCAATTTCGGTTTGGCGTCCGATGGGCTATCTTCGCACTTTGGTGCTCGATAGACCGCATAAAGTCATTCCATGGCATGAAAGTCCGGTCGAGCCCATTTTTTTATTATTTTTGGCATGTCAAAATTGGAAGCACATTTCTAACCACATAATCACATATTGAGCTTTTTGGAATCTTTCTGATTCTTCTTTCAAAGAAAGTACGATTGTCAGGAATCTGTTCATCAAGTTGTAAAAGACCTTTTTTAATTTCTTCAGCGCCAAACAAAATTTTATTATCATAACCACTATTAAACATTTGATAAAGATCTAAAGGAAGATTTCCTGGAAAAATTCGCGGCTTGCCTCTTGAAAAATGATCTTGCAGCATTTCAGGATACTTTTTCAAGTCAAATTGGATTGGAGCAAAATGGATTTCCGAGACAACTGAAGCGCTAGATTCTTGCAAATTAACAGTTATTCCTGAATTTTGCGAGAGTCTTGCAATATATAATTGCAACCTGCTGTCTAAATATTCTGACTCTTGAATTGAACTGCTAAAAATTGCCATAAGATCGCCAGAATGAGTTTTTATTAAATCAGAGAGAGATCTAAGCTGATCAGCTTTTTTAGAGTATTTCTCATGAGTTGATAATCCTGATCTTACAGCATAAAGATCAACAAAGGAATCTCCAAATGACATTTGCCCTGTTCTTAGCTGCTCAAGTGCAGTTTGGATCTTTTGTCCATGATCACGGTCTGCTTTTAATTTTTCATCATTCCAAGAATTTACCTGATCCATTGTTATTGTTTTTTGTTCTAAAGTAGTTTCAAATACATTCATATAACTCACCCAAAATCTTTAAGCCCTTTTTGTATGTCTAAATGTGGATCTTTATTTTGTTTGTTTATTTTTTGTTTATTGCTTTTTATTTCTTTTGTTTTATTTTCTTTTAGTTTTGCATTTAGTCTTTCATCATCTTTATTTTTCTGCTCTTTGATATCTTTACTCCTTGCATTCTTTGATCCTAAACTTTCTGGTTCTTTTATTCCTTTTCCACCATTAATTATAGGATATCCGTAAACTCCGTCATAGCCAGGGATTATTTCTAGTTTTCCATCTCTGTTTTTCAGGATTGATTCAACAAGATTTTCAGAGCATAATGATCTAAGTTTTTGTTCTTCAACACTCATAAGAATGTTCATCTCATTTCCAAATTCTTTTATCATCTTATTGTATTGCATCCAGACTTTTTGGGAAGAAACTCCTAATCCGATGACTGCAGATATTACTTCATGCAGAGGAATTAATTTTCTGAAAGGAATTCCTGTTTTCGGCTTGTATCCTAGTTCTCTATCCGCGAGTTGTTCAACTCTGTATAAAACGCCAAGAGTTAAGTCTTTTCCGCATTTTGGACATTTGTTCTTGTTTTTTAATGATTCTTCTGGAGTCATGCAAACTTCACAGTTTCTATGTCCATCTAAATGGTATTTTCCATAGTTTGGATCAACTTCAATTGTCTCAAGAAATCCTTTTTTATTTCTTATAGAGTCCAGAATATTTTTGTAAGATATTTCTTTTTTATCTTTTACGTCAAGCACATTGCATTCCCTTCCCAGTCGCCATGGCCAGAAAGAATGTGCATCTGAGCTGCTCACTAAAGTGTACTTATCAAGCTGAGAAAGGCGCCAGTTC
>CAZDUE010000074.1:0-8253 GCA_964508575.1 uncultured Methanosarcinales archaeon | reverse complement strand
TCCTTGTCTGAGAAACCCATCCCTTTCATTATTTCCCACTGTTTGCTTTCTCGTTCTTTGATTCTTTTAGCAGCATTCTCGATAGGGCTTCCAGTACAATGCCAAGCTTGAGGAAATAAAACATTAAAACCTTGAGCTCTTTTATATCTTGCAAGAGCTTCAACCCGCATCAAAGTATAGAAATGACCTATATGCAAGTAACCATTAACATAAGGATAAGGAAAGTTCAAAAAGAATTTATCTCTGGAATCAATCTCTGGCTCGAAAATCCTAGAATCATGCCATCTTTTAATCCATTTCTGTTCTGTATTTAGGTCCATGTTATTAAATCAATAATAGGACCTTATGTTCATTATTTAAAGCTTGCGACATGAAATGTCAAATCAAAAAATTCAACAATAAATTTTTATAATCTCTTTTGAAATTCATATGAATGGCTTCAATAATACCAATAGTTGTATTAGCAGCAGTATTCATTCTGATAGCAGTCAGAAAAATTGGTCATATTAATTTTAGAATCTGGCAGATAATGACTCTTGGAGCACTTGCAGTTCTTTTAACAGGACAAATCTCTATTCCTGATGCTTTCAAAGCAATTAACTTTGATGTGATTATATTCTTATTTGGAATGTTCATAATAGGAGAAGCTCTTGAAGAGTCAGGATATCTTTCTTATCTAGCATATCATTTATTTAAAAAAGCAAAAACTATTAATGCATTAGTCCTGATGATTCTCTTTGGAATAGGATTCGCATCTGCTTTCCTTATGAACGATACTTTAGCAATAATTGGAACACCTGTTGTTTTGCTTTTAGCAAGAAAACATAAAACTAACAGCAAAATGCTTCTAATAACTTTGGCATTTGCAATAACTCTTGGAGGTGTAATAAGCCCAATAGGAAATCCTCAAAATTTATTAATTGCTTTAAATGGAGGTATACAAAATCCATTCATCACTTTTGTAAAGTACTTGTTCATTCCAACAATATTGAACTTGTTAATTACTTTCCTTCTCATTAAATTATTTTACAAAAAAGATTTTCACAATAGAAATTTAAATCATTATGAAGAACCAATAAAAGATAAAAATCTAGCAAGCATCTGCAAAATATCTCTTGGAATTTTATTTTTAATGATACTTGCAAAAATAATCATTGTTATTTTAAAAGTGAATCTTGATTTTAAATTAACTTATATTGCGTTATTAGCAGCCATTCCAATTATTCTATTTAGCAATAAGCGAATTGAAATATTGAAAAATACAGATTATTATACTATTATATTTTTTATCTCAATGTTTATTCTAATGCAATCTGTTTGGAATACTGGATTTTTTCAGAACATTATTCAAAACTCAGGAATAGATTTAATATCTATAATCATGATATTAATAGTTAGTGTTTTATTAAGTCAACTAATCTCAAATGTTCCTCTTGTTGCTTTATACTTGCCTTTACTTATTGCTGCAGGAGCTTCAAGCAAAGAATTAATGGCATTAGCAGCAGGAAGTACAATAGCAGGAAACATGCTTATACTAGGAGCTGCAAGCAATGTTATAATAATACAAAATGCAGAGAAAAAAGGAGAAACAATAAACTTCTGGGAATTTGCAAAAATAGGAATTCCGCTTACTGTGATTAATATTCTTGTTCATTATATTTATTTTAGCATCTTATAGGTGAATAATTTTCAAATAATCCGAAAAATTATCAAGATATTATATTGTGCAGATGATTAAATTTTAAAAATATTATTAATTCTGACGGAAAATCCGGAAAGTTTTCGGAAATTCTTTGCAAAAATATATAAAGGAGTTTATACTAATAACATGTATGAAAAATCAAAAAAATATTTTCAAGGAAAAAACAACAGCAAGGCAAAATAGAGAAAACTTTGAAGAAATGATGAAAGTCTGCTATGGAGCATGGAAAGACATGCCTGAAGAAGAATACGAAAAAATAAAAGAAGGAATAAGAAAAGGAAGAGAGAAGTGATATCGTGATATGCATAGATTCTGATGTACTGATAGAAATTATAAGGGGCAAAATAGACTCTTTGGGACTTGATACATACTCTGGTAAAATATTGTGCACAACTTCAGTAAATGTTTATGAAATGCTTCAGAACGTTAATAATAAAAAAGAAAGAGGAAGAATTTATTCAATGGTTGGCTACTTATATATACTTCCATTAAATCGACAAGCTGCCATAAGATCTGCTTTTTTATGTCGTAATCTCAAATCAAAAGGTCTGGAAATAGGAGAGAAAGACACCTTAATTGCAGGCATAATGCAAAGTCATAATTGTGAAAAAATAATAACTCACAATAAAAAACATTTTAGTAGAATATCAGGAATAAAAGCAGTTGCGATATGATCGTTTTTTATCTTAATTTTGTTTTCATTTCTTCTTTCTTAACTTACAATACTTTTTCTCAAAAGCTTTTTTATCTCCGTACTTTGGAAAATTAAAATCCTTATGATGCTGCTGCTCGTTAAAGTTGTTATCCTGCTTATGTCTTATTCCACACCAATAAAGCTCGGTAGTTCCAGCAATGATTCTAGCATAATTGATAAGACCATTAGCATAACCGCAGTAAGAACAATTAATTTTATCCCAAAATCCAAGATACCGAAGTTTATTTCTGTCAAATACTTTGATGTAATCAGATCTTTTGACATACTCAAGACCATAGAGAGGAAAACATATTCTATGATAAATCTCAAGAAATATATCTAAGATTATCAAGGCAATTAATGGGAGCCATATAAAAGGAGCAGCAATACAATGTCTTAATCTTCTGTTTGAATACTTTTTATGCTCCATGAAGATTGTAAAATTTGGAATATATTTAAATGTTTTGCAACTCTTCAAGTGGATGGATTCATTCCAAAAATCTGCAACGCGAAAAAGCTAACATGATGATAAAGTCATCTTTTATTACCGACACAATAAGATAATTCGCGAAAGATTCTTCATTTCAAAGAATTGATGAAAAAACAGGACAAGTAAAAGGATTTGCAATATTTAACTTCAAAAAAAGAACTGAAAGAAAAGATTTAGCATTTTCTATTTCTTTTGAAAATAAAATCAATGTTTGAGTTGGCTCAAAGTAACAAAATCAAAACTCAACCATGTTTAAGTCATTATCAGAAATATAGAACTCGAGTTCATCCTTGTCTTTAATTGCATATTCTTTTTCAGTCGAGTCAGCAACTATCACTCCAATTCCTTTCATCTCTGAAATAACTTTCATTGTTTCTCCTTTTTTTAAAAATCCCTTGGAAAGCCTGCCTTTGACAGTTACTTTTCCATAATAAGGCTCGCGGACAAGCCACTGCAGTTCTTTTCTATTGAGATCCATTTTTTCTCCTCCTGCTGAAGATATCCATGCATGACTGCCTTGAGGAGTGGAGACTAAAATTCCTGAAGATTTATGACGCTCTGTTTTGTTTCTAAAATTTATTTTGTATCGGGCAACATGATAGGCCTTAGGATATCCAAAGTAATATTCGTTGACAGCAGGCGGAAGTTCATAACCATTGACTTTGCATCCTGCCCTTATGAGTTTCTGAACTTTAAAATTCCCTTTAATTATTTTGTTTAATTTTTCCTTAAAATCCTCTTTTGTAGATCGCATGAAGAAACCTTCTTTCTCAGCAGGATAAGAATTAACTCCCAATATCAATTGATCTTTGAAGAAGTGAGCAGTCCTCAAAAAAGTGCCGTCTCCCCCTACAATGATTATGAGATCCGACTTTTCAAAAATCTTGCTTGTTGCTTTTTCTCTCTGGCAGGCAAGACAATTTATTTCAGAATCCTCGATAATTTTATGGACATACTCCAAAGTCTTGTTATGTTCATCTACGTCTAATTTCATATAAACAATTGTTGCATTCTTTATAGGATTCATTTTTTAGTTTTTAATTTCGGTTTCTAATTTATTAACTTATTTATCACTCTTTCCATTTTATAGAGCAGCCCATAGAATACAAGAATGAGTGCTTTGGCTTTTTACCTTTTAATACTGAGCTAATTGCTTCATCCATGTCGTGAACTGTTGCCTTTTGTTCTGGACTTAATGCATTATCAATCCTTCCATGATAAACTAGCTTTTTATCTTTGTCAAACAAGAAAGGATCAGGAGTGCATACAGCTCCGTATAATTTTGCAGTCTCTTGAGTCTTGTCATGGAGATAAAAGAATTTGAAATTCTCTCTTTTTGCAATTGCTTGCATATTCTCAAATGAATCTTCAGGATAATTCTCAGATTCATTAGAGTTTATACAAATAATCACCAGTTTTTGTTCTGAGTATTTTTGATGCAAATCTTTTATAGTTTTTATTTTTGGCTTAACATAAGGACAATGGTTGCACATGAAAATTATCAAGAACGCTTTTCCCTCAAGATTCTTAAGAGAAACATAATTATCATCTACATTCAACAATTCAAAATCAGGAGCTAAATCTCCAATTTTTAGTTTCTGTTCAGATTTTAATAGTACCATGTTGCACATCAATATTTGAATCTTTTTTCATAAATCTTCAATATAATAAAGTAAAGCAGGCGCGCTTCAAGATGGCTGTGTTCAATAACTATCAGCTACCTTACTAACTTCTCGACTCCGTTACCCCTCAAGCAATGAGCTAGACATTTAGGGCTGCTTTCTTCCGAACCTGACCCAGTTCACGAATAGTCCAATCCTGAAGGACAGAATCTCATTGTTGTTAATAAGACTCATAGCATTGAGCATCAACGCTCAAGAAGCTTCGATTCCTCCATAAAGCCCGTTTGAGGCAACAGCGTAGGGCTAACACGCCAATCTAGCCTGCAATCCTGAGAATAAATTGATGTTTTTTAAGGGTTTCGGTTGCGAGCTACAAGTATTTTTAGCCAGAATCTAGTCGGGTATGTACTTGAGCAGAGGAAAAGTAGAGAAACCAAAATAATCCACATCATTTACAACATCTTTGAATTTAGTTTTTATTTCATCAATAATTTTAAAAAGATGATTTAAGTCTTTGACAATTACTTCTATCTCAAAATCTGCTCCTCCTATTGAGCTGTTTATCTGATAAATATTTTTATGCATCTTGCAAAACTGAAATAATTCTTTATTTCTCTTTATTGACCTCAGACTGAGATCAACTCTGAATCCAGTATATCCTAATTTTTCCAAATTTATTCCTATTTTGTATCCTGCAATTATCTTTCTCTTTTCCAAAGCTCTTATCCTATTTCTCACAGTGTCAGGGCTTACTTTGAGCTTTTTTGCAATTTCTAAAGAAGATACTCTGACATTAGGAGCATAATTTTTTATGATTTTTTCATCTAAGTGGTCTGTAAATTCTTTTTCGCCAGCACCATAAATTCTGACTATCTCCTGCTCTTGTTTTTTTTCTGAATTCTCGAACAAGAATTTCCTGTTAAAATTATATATCGGAGCATAAACGGCAACATTATACTTATTTATTTTTTCTTTGTAGTTCATCATCATTTTATTCCAGATATCATGAAATTCCTGTATCTTTTTCACTCCTAAAAAAATTGCAATATCCCACTTGCCATGCATAGTAGTTATTGTCCAAACCTGACTTAGATTTTTCTTAATATATTCTGCAAATTCTTTGATGGAATTAATCGTCATTTGCTGAAATTTAAAATAAACCCTGAATGTGAAATATCCTATTTTTGACATATCAACTATTGCAGTATAACTTGTTATGATCTCTTGTTTCTCAAGATTTTTAATTCTGTATAAGACAAATTGCTTTGATCTTTTCAGTTTCTTTGAAAGCTCTGATAAGCTGGTCTTAGAATTCTTATCCATTTCATAAATTATTCTCTTATCGAATTCATCAATATTTACTAAATTTTCAGACATTTTCTTAATAAAAACCAATTTTTATTTAAATTTATCGTTTTTGTCAAAAAAACTCAGCTAAATGTATTATATGGTTCTTTGTTTTACCTTAATGATAGTGATAAAATGCTAAAAGAAAGCAATAATGGCGCGGGCGAGCAAAATCTTCATAATGGTCTTAATAAAATTGTTCATAGCGACGCTTATTGGGAAGAGCAGGCAAAAAGACTGTTTCCAAACTTCAGAGAGAAAGCCAAAAATTCAGGATTGATTAATATAGTTAGAAGATTATTAAAAAAACAATCATCAATTTTTCAGTATCAAATTGCAGATTTTGGCTCTGCAGCCATAGCAGTGCCAATGGATGTCAAATATTATTCATTTTCTCAAGATTATTATTCAAGCAGACAGAAAAGAAGCGAGACATTTGAAGATGTTGAAGTAACAAGAAAACTTCTTGCTAAAATGATGAATACATCTTCTGAAAACTTATTCTTTAGTTATAATACGACAGAATCTATGAAAATAGCTTTAGATACTTTGCCGATACCAGAAATATCAGAAGTTATAACAACTAATGAAGAATATGGCAGCATCATGCGGGTTCTTGCCCATAAAAGCAGTATTTTAAGAAAAGTTGAAATCGATGATTCTTTGATAGAAAATCTCAATAGCATGATTTCGCGAGAAACTAGTGTTGTAGTTCTTAGTTATGTCACTCATGATACTTGTAAAATTCTTCCTGTAAGAGAAATTTCTGAGATGATTAAAGCAGAAAATATTAAGAGAACAAGTTCAGGTGAAAAAAGAATTTATCTTGTCATAGATGCAGCTCAGGCTTTAGGCCATGTTCCTGTGGATCTTGAAAAAATAAATGCTGACGCTTTAGTTGGTTGCGGTCACAAATGGTTAAGAGGGGATACAACAAGTGGTTTTCTATACTTATCAGATATTATCAAGCCCAAACTTAGTTTGTTTTCTTCATCTTATCAAATACCTCCAACATTAAGAAACACACTTAAGAATGGAGCAGGACTAGAGGAGCATACAACAGACAATCAAGGGTTTGGAAATAGCATTAAAATAGCTCATCTGGGGCAATGTCTGCAAGAATATGAAAATCTGGGCTGGGAATCTGTGTTTCAAAGAATAAACTATCTTGGAGAAAATGCAAGAGCGATTTTGTCAACAAATCCAGAAATTCAAATTGTAGATTCTTATGTTCCTGCTCCTGGAATGATACCTTTCAGATTTATTGAAGGATCGAGAGAAAAACCATATCAAACAGGTCAAACAATTTCAGGCCACGCTAAAGCAAGTTTCGATCAGGAAAAATTTGAAGAGCTCCTGATAGCAAGAGGTGTCAGAGTTACATATAAAAAAAATCTTTCCTGGAACTGTGAAAATGGAACTTTGACATGGAAGCATCACCAAGAAAAAGACATTCTCAGAATCTCAGTATCTCCTTTCAATACTCTTGAAGAAATTCATGCTCTTGATGGAGCGATAACAGATATTGCAAGAACCTTGACGAGATAAAATAAAAATTTAATAAAAATTTAAAGTAAACAATCAAAACAATCCTAAACTCTTAACTATAAGAACAATAGCATATCCAATAAAGCATCCAAAGCTTATGAAAGGCATTGCTGGATAAAATTTATCTTTTTCAGCCATGAAGAATAATGCTGCAATAGATATTGTGCTTGCTATTACGATTATTAATGAGTACCATAATCCAAAAGATTGTAAAATGACTCCTGCAAATAATAAAGGAAATGCAATATCTCCACCTCCAAGAACAGCTGTTCTTGATTCTGATGAACTGATTGAAGAGGATCTTGATTGAGCAGACATGCTTGATTTCTTGCTTGTAATATCTGCTTTTTTGGCATCATGATTGCTGCCAATATTATAAGGAATTGCAAGGCCTGCGAATAATTTAGATTCTGTCTGGAATTTTGCCATTTCAATCATGTGTTTAGAGTGCCATACAGCGTACATGTCATATAATGAGATTATAGATAAAAGAATAAGCATTGAAATGACATTAAGCACAGGGACAAAGATTGCTGCAATTCCAGCATAAATGAATAGCTCTGTGAAAATACTAATGTAAACATTCTGCTGGAATGTCTTGAACCAAGCAAGAATTCCTGAAATCAATAAAGAAATCCAGCTTGAAATAAAAGCAGAGAATGAAATTGATAATGATATTATGACTGCAAGAAAATACCAGACTTTCCAGATTCCAGGTTTCTTGAATTTAATTATTAATAAGACAAGAATTGTTCCAATAATAACTCCTGCAATAATGTAGAGAACTGAAACTGTTGGAGACATTACTGGACGCTCCATATCATAAGGAAGCTCTTTGTAAACTGTTGCG
>CAZDUE010000073.1:0-8655 GCA_964508575.1 uncultured Methanosarcinales archaeon | reverse complement strand
TTAAAAGTAGCCAGTAAATTATTATAATCTATTATTAGCTAGAAAGTGTACTTAACTAATAAACTCTTAACCAAAATAGTTCGGCTTCTCTTCCGAACTTTTTTCGATTTCGCCTCTGGCTCAACGAAAAAAGTTCGACCAAAAAATAGCTTTTGCTGATGCAAAAGTGCAGAATTTTTTTAAAGAGATTATTAAATTTGATTTGTGCTCATCCAAAATAGTTCGGCTTCTCTTCTTTCATTTGTTTTCCACGAGCTGCTCTGAATTGATCTTTTAAGTCTTCATAAGCTTGATTAATCTCTTTAGTAATGGAAGGTCTTACTTTTTTTAGAGCTTCTCGAAAATGTTTATCAACTACCTTGGAAGCTTTGATATCTTCTCGCAATGCAAGAATTGCTGCTTCTCTGCATACTGACTCGAGATCTGCACCGACGTAGCCCTCTGCTTCATCAGCTATTTTTTTAAGATCAACATCTTTTACAGGCATGCTTTTTGTATGAATCTTTAAAATTTCAAATCGTGACTTTTTATCAGGAGGAGGGGTTAAGATTATCCTGTCAAATCTTCCAGGTCTTAGTAATGCAGTATCCAGCATATCGGGCCTGTTTGTTGCTCCTAAAATTACAATATCGTTAAGCTCAATAAGCCCGTCCATTTCAGTCAATAATTGATTAACTACACGCTCAGAGGAGTGATTATCAGAGTTTGCACTCCTGCTTGGAGCTAGTGAATCAATCTCATCAAAGAAAATTACTGTTGGGCTTACTTGACGAGCTTTTTTGAAAACTTCGCGGACAGCTTTTTCACTCTCTCCTAACCATTTTGATAAAAGTTCAGGTCCTTTTATTGAGATGAAATTAGCTTCAGATTCTGTGGCAATTGCCTTTGCAAGTAAAGTTTTCCCTGTTCCAGGAGGACCATAAAGTAAGATTCCTCTAGGAGGTGTAACTCCTAATCTCTCGAAAGCTTCAGGGTGCTTTAATGGCCAATCAATTGCTTCAACTAATTCTTGTTTTACATCTTCTAATCCTCCTACTTCTGTCCATTTGACATTAGGGCTTTCAATTAATACTTCGCGCAATGAACTAGGACGGACAACTTTTAATGACTCGCGGAAATCTTTATGGTTTATCCGCAGTTTTTCAAGAGTTTCTTTAGGGATCTCTTGTTCATTTTCTTTTAATGCTTGAATATCAGGAAGAACTCTTCGTAGTACAATCATCGCAGCTTCCTTGCATAAGCTTGCGAGATCAGCTCCAACAAATCCATGAGTAAGATCAGCAATCTCTTTCAGATTAACACTTTTAGTTAACGGCATGTTTCTTGTATGAATCTTCAAAATATCAAGCCGTCCTTTTTTTCCAGGAACTCCTATTTCTACTTCTCTGTCAAATCGTCCAGGTCTTCTTAGTGCAGGATCAAGTATATTGGGAAGATTTGTTGCTGCGATAACTATAACTTTTCCCCTGCTTTTCAGTCCATCCATTATTGAGAGTAATTGAGCAACTACTCGACGTTCTACCTCACCGCGCATTTCCTCACGTTTAGGCGCTATTGCATCTATTTCATCGATGAAAATAATACTAGGAGCATTTTTTTCAGCTTCTTCAAATTTTTTTCTTAGGTTTTCTTCACTCTGCCCATAATATTTACTATTGTGCAGTAATAAATATGGTCCTGCTGTGAAACTATCTTTATCGACGGTGAAGTCATAAAGTTCTTTCTCACCAACAGCTTCTATATTTTCAATGTATTCCCATGCAATATCATCTCGCATTAAAACATTAAACTCTTCAGAGATGTTAGAATTTATTGCTTTGTATTTTAACGCAATATCATGCAATTTTTTCAGTGCATGTTTTGTAAATTTTGATTTTCCGTAAATGTAAATGTCATTATTCCGATAAGCAGAATAAGGAATTTTTTTAATTGCTCTTAGTAAGAGTTCAGGTCTAGGAATATGAGCCCATTCTCTTCCAGAAGCTTTTATTTTTTTAATTCTCTTGAACTTTTCAGCACTAACTGGAGTAATCCATTTCTTAAAATTAACACGACCAATAGAACCTCTTACAACTAGTTTATGCATTATTCCTTTTGGAGTATTATGCTTTAAAATTTTAGTCGGTATGTCTAACTTTAGTAACAATAATGCTTGAAGCTCATTCAAGAATTCTTTAGATGCACTGTATAATATTGGAGTAGAATAATCTCCAGATATTGAAACAGTACCATCCCCGTCAAAATAGCCTTTTATAAAAGAAGCAATTTCCTTTTTTGGAAGTTTATAAAAAATAGGATGAACTTGTGGAATTTTTTTACCAGGGTTCATTTTGAAGAATTTTGCAACTTCCACTAAAACTTTTGAATAAATGACAACTCTTCCATCTTTATATTCTTTACTCTTTGATATATCAAATAATTTTTTTATTAAAAACTTAAATCTATCTCTAAGAATTTTATCATTGTTTGCAAAAGTTATACTATCCTCAGAAACATATCCTTCAGCCATAACAAGCCCTATGAACTCCATAAGTTCGTTACTGGTTTTTTTAGGAATACTTATCCAGTTGCTTCTTGATAAGTTTTTACTTTTTAGAGCGAATTTTTTATCTTTAACTTCAAAATCTTTACCACTTTCAATTTTAATCTCTTGAGAGTGTTCTGGTAAGTCAATTTTGTTTAATCTTGCAACAAACATATCTTTCTTTAAATCTTCCAATTTTTTCCAGATTAATTTACCACCATTATAAACAAGGAATGGTTGATTTTGAGATCCGATAACTTCATTACCATCACTTAAAGTAACCTTGTAAGAAGGAGCTTTAAGTTTTGCTACATGAGTGATTTTAGCTTTTTCAACTTTGTCATTTGAGAAAGCAAAAGTAGAGATGGGTTCTTCAAGTTCGATTACTTGTATTTTTCCATCACGAACTTTCTTTCCTATTGCAGAATCATAAACTTTTTTAGCTTTAACATACCCTTTAGGATTTGTAAAAATTTTTGTTTCCCCATCAACACACATAATTTCAGGACCATTGATAACAATGAAATTAGCATTTGTCTCATTTGCAACAGCTTTTGCAAGTAGAGTTTTACCAGTTCCAGGAGGACCATGCAATAAAACTCCTTTAGGCGGTTCTGTTCCGAGCGCTTCGAAAACTTCAGGATGCTTTAAAGGAAGTTCAACCATTTCTCTTATTTTCTTGACTTCCTCATCTAAGCCGCCAATATCTTCGTACGTAACCTCGAGAACTTTTTCATCCTTTAATTCAATTGCTTCTGGATTAAAAACAACTTCTGTGTTTTCAGTTATAATGACATTAGATTTTGGATTAACATCAGCAACAATGAATTTTATATCAGAAAATCCGAAGCCAACAAGATTGGGTTCATCAAGCAAATTGAAAACTTCATCAAAAAACGGAGAAGATTGAGTCATTGTAGTTCTTCTCGTTCTTGTTCCACCTAATGAAACAATATCTCCTTTAGTCACAGCCCTTCCTAAAAGTCCATGCTTAAAAATCTTAGGGCTTGCTCTTACAATGATTCCTTTTTGAGCAGGAGCGATTATTATTTTTTTAGCTTCCTTGACTTCGCCTTTTCTTATTTTAACAACTTCGCCAATGCTTGTTTTAGCATTTCTTCTGATAATACCATCCATTCTTATAATATTAAGACCAATATCTCCAGGATAAGAACGGTCAACCATAGCAACTGTTTTACGTTCTCCTTCAATTTCAACAATATCTCCAGGTCTTATATTAAGAGAAGCCATTATGCTGGTATCTATTCTGACAATCCCTTTATTAACATCATCCTGAATTGCTTCAGCAACTTTAAGATCAGTCGGCTTGCTCATTTTTCACTCTTTTTTAACAATATACTTATTTTTTGGATTTTGAATCTTTAACTTCTGGCTTTGATTCTTGTTGAGCTTGAGCATCAGCATTAGTTACTCTGACTCTAGGCATCTCAATAGGAGGAGGCAAGTTCAAATCATTAGACAAAACAATTGCCTGGATATTACACTTTGTAAGGCAGGCATTCATTACATCAACAAGAACTTCCTTGGAAACTGTTTTTTTCTTTTTCCATTGATCGAGAATCTCTTTTACTTTCTCAACAGAATTCATGTAAAAAACTTCTCCTGCTAATTTGATTTCAGCAACATTAGGCTCGTACATTGTCAGATATTCAAAAGTAAACTTAACTCCATCTTGCTTAGAGGTACCAACAGACATATCAAATTTATCAACTGCAGTAACAGTAACATTGCTTTCAATACTTACTTTTCCTTTAGGAGTTCCTAATTTCTCAACATGCATCTTTGTAAAATTAAATCCAACTATTGTCATCCCTACCACCTTTGTATTTTCTAGTATGTATTTTATCTCTCAGAGAAGCTCAGAGATATATAAAGATTGCTATAATCCTCTTTTATTTTAGATTCTATTCATTTTTTAGATTCTAACTCTTTCATGATATTTTCAAGAAGGACCTCAAACTTATCATATCCTCGAACTATTGTGAAATGTCCAGCTCCTTTTACAATAACTGGAGTTGTTCCCAATCTTTCTGCAAGTTCATTAGCTTTAGTTATATTAACAAAAGGATCATTGTCTGAGTGAAAGATATAAAATTTTGAGCAGCTGGTCTTGATTTTATTCCAGTTAAATCCTCTATTTGCGAAACTTCCAACAACCAAGTCAAAAGTAGGATTGTTCAAAGTTCCTGTGAAACCTGAAACAAGATAAGCTGCTTTGACTTTTTTATCAGTTCTCTCAAGAACATTTAATAGAAAAGCAACTCCAACACTGTGGCCTACAAGTATTGTATTACTATCAAGATCATTCTTATGTTTTTCAAAAACTTCAAGCCAATTATCAAGATTTTGTCCAAGAGGAGTTGGAAACTTTGGAACAATAACTGTGCATTCTAATCTTTCGAGATTTTTTCTAAGCCAAGGGATCCAGTTCTCGTTTGGATGCCCTCCTGTACCATGAATTATGAAGACTTTTGTCATTAAAATAGAAGAATTGTTTCAGGATTTAAGCTTTACGAGAGTTTTTGGAAATAAACTTTTTTTTTTTAAGAAATAAATTTTTTTCTTAACATAGAAAAAATAAATTAAAAACAAATCAAGCTGCATGAAGTTTATATTCCATTCCTTGGTATGCAAGTTGGACCTCAAGATTTTTTCCTTTATTTTCAGGAAGTTTTAATTGTTCATCTTTAAAGGTTACTGCTCTTATTGCTAATTCTTCTAATCCAAAATCATCCCTTAATGGTTCATGATGCCCAAGAATCACGACGTTTACATTTGCTTCAAGAGCATTTTTTATTGCCCATTCATAGGTACTGTGGCCCCAGTCAAACTTTGTCAAGGATCCTGTTAAGGTTCCTGGCTTACCTCGATATTCTTCAGGAGTATACTGCGAGTCATAATAAAGAATATTCGCGCCTTTTGCCAGTTGGATTAATCTTGGATCAGGACTGTCTTTATGCTCAGTATCTGTTGCAAATACAAAACTTCTTCCTCTAATTTCAATTCTATATGCGAATACAGAATCAGGATGAGCTAGTTCTCTGTAAGAAACATTTGTATTTCCTACTTCTAATTGAACAGGATCTAACCTTTTTAGTTCATGATAGTTGCTAACACATGGCATGTCCTGCCACACCACTGGAAAATTAGGGAATTGCTGCTGCCCTGCAAGAACATCTGAAATTTTATTGCCTGCATTGTCTTTTCCATAGAAATTAACAGTTATCTGCTGTTGTCCTGTTAAAAAAGCAGGAGTGAAAAATGGAAATCCTTGTATGTGATCCCAATGATAATGCGTGAAAAATAAATGAAGCTCTTTATTATAATCCACATTTGAGTTCAAAGGATTCAGACTTCGTTTTCCAAATAATCTTCCGGTTAAATCTCTTCCAAGATTTCTAGCGCCAGATCCTGAGTCAATAACTATAAGCGGAGAATCTTTTACTTGGATTTCTACGCATGTAGTGTCTCTCCACCATAAGTTCCTGACAAGCTCAAGGGTAAGGAGCATAAATAAGCTATCATTGATTCTTGATCAAGTTTATTAGTGAATAGTTTTTCAATGCCTCCGTCTTTATGAATTCGCTCTATTAAAGCCACTGATTTTTCAATTATCTGTTCAGATGTCAAAGGAGTAGGAATACTTCCTCTAACTCCCCAGAATTTCACATTCATAACATTATCTTGATTTTTATCTCCAATTACATGCGCCATAATATCACCTGAACAATGGAATATTAGCTATTTTAAAATAGTTACTATTAACCTCATCATTTCGTGAGTCATAAGTGTAACAACGCAAAAAAATTCCAGTAAGCTTTATATAATAGATATTCACTAAAATGACTATGGCAGATAAAGAGGCGAAGAAGGAGAAAGTTATTGCAAAGACAATTCCTCTGAAGAATGCAGAATCTTCAAATCATTCATCTGGTTCAAGCTCTTCAGCTTCTGCAAAAGTTCATCCTCATGAAGCAATTTTTAAGAAAAGAGATTTCTTGATTGTAGGCCTTGCATTTGTGATATTGGGAATTTTTGTAGGATTCTTGATAGCACTAGGACTTACTCCTACTGGAAATGTGATTGGAGTAAACTCTTGTTTTGATGCAGATGGCGGAAAAAACATAAGAGCTTATGGATATACTCTTGCTGGAAATGAAAGATTATTTGATTATTGTGACTCAGAACAAGTTCTTGTTGAGTATTATTGTGGATATTCTGGATCTGAGAAGTTCGTGCATAGATGCGCTTCAGGATGTCAATCAGGAAGATGCTTGGAGAGTTAAACTATTTTCAGTCTTTTAACTGTTAATTGAGTAGCTTCTTTTGTTTTATTAGAGTAAACTAAGATTTCTCCTGTTTTTGGGTTAGAGTAAATCTCTTTTCTAACATAAGGAAATGAAAAATAGCTAGAAGCTAAAGGAATATTGTGATATGATAAGCAGTTCATAATTCTTGTAGCATGTTCAAGATCTCCTGAAACAACAATTGCTTTTGGAACAGCATTATCTTTCATTTTATATAGTTCTTGAAGCATTCTTGGTATGTATAGTTCAGGAATTCTTTCAGGATCTTCACTTGGCGCAATAGTTGTATAACTAACTGCATTTATTCCGTGATCTAATAATATTACAACACTTGCGTCCCAGCAATCCAGCATTGACCAAGGTTTTTGTGCAATCAAAAAAGAAGGAAACTTTATTCTATGTTCATAAGCTTCTTGCATCCAACGAGGGGTTTCATCAAAAGCCAAAAGAGCTGATTCTAGTTTTGCTTCCAGGGGAGATGATTGATGTGTAAATTGACAATTTTTAATCAATTCAATTCCTGGTTTTATTGGTGTTATATTCATGAGCGTTCTCAACATGAACAGATATATAAATCTTTCTATCATAACTACTGGATGATGGTTACAAAATCAATTTTCAGAATAAGATTCACCCATATCAAAAGGATCTTTATCTCGCTTCGTTCACAACTTCTCTTAACCAGGATGTTTATCCAAGCCATAGCTTAATGTTAAGAAAGATATCCTTTTTTGAAGAGCAACTCGGCGATGAGTATTCCGCCTCCTGCTGCACCTCTGATAGTATTATGAGAAAGTCCCACGAATTTCCAATGGAAGATCGGATCCTCTCGCAGTCTGCCGACTGACACAGCCATACCTTTATCCACATTGCGATCAAGCCTGGTCTGCGGTCTGTTCTGCTCCTTGCAGTATATGATGGGGTTATCCGGAGCAAAAGGCAATTTCAATTCCTGCGGAACTCCCTTGAAGCCGTTCCACAACGCAAGGATATCGGACTGCGAAGGATTCTTCTCGCACTCGAACGACACGCACGCCATGTGGCCATCAATCGTCGGTACTCTGTTGCAATGAGCTGAAATGGTAAAAGACTCATCATACATGAATTTGCTATTTTTTATCTTCCCAAAGATCTTTCTTGGTTCAATCTCTGACTTGTGTTCTTCCCCCCCAATATATGGAATGATATTGTCAATAATGTCATACGATGCTACGCCAGGATGCCCTGCTCCTGAGATAGATTGCATGGTTGTCACAAAGACTTTTTTGAGCTTGAACTTCTTGTGAATAAGGTACAAGGGAAGAACATAACTTTGGATAGAACAGTTTGGCTTTACTACGATGAACCCCTTTGACCAACCTCTTGACTTTTGCTGCATTGGGATCATCTCAAGATGGTGCGGATTGACCTCTGGAATGATCATAGGAACATCAGGAGTGTGCCTATGGGTAGAAGCATTAGATACCACTGGAATTCCCGCGGCAGCGTATTTCTCTTCCCATTCTTTTGAAATGTCAGAATCAAGGGCCGAGAACACAAAGTCCACTTTCTTCTTGGCCTCAGGGATATTTTCAACAGAAGCCACAACGAGGTGACGGGCATTTAAGGGGATGTCCTTGTCCATGTGCCATCGCCCGGCCACTGCATCGGCGTATTTCTTACCTGTGGATGAAGGTGAAGCCACAAGATGAGTAACTTCAAACCAAGGATGACCTTCTAAAAGCGATAGATACTGTTGCCCGACCATTCCTGTCGATCCTAGGATTCCAACGCGGATTTTTTTTGCCATGATAGTGATTATGT
>CAZDUE010000072.1:4432-8725 GCA_964508575.1 uncultured Methanosarcinales archaeon | reverse complement strand
TTTAATATACTTATTTCTTCACTTTCAGAACATCCATTAATTATATCATTTATACAATTTGATGTAGTATCTCCAAATCCATCACCTATCTGCATTCCTGAACAAATTGAAGATAAACAATAAAGTTCCCTGCATAGAGATTTATGACTTGCTCCAGTCATTTTTTGCCAGTAATTTCCAATGCTCCTGTTAAGATTCAATATTTTTATATCTGCTTGTCCAAGCAGTTCGTCAAAATCCATTAAATCGAGAAATAAGTTATCATTAAATAATCTTACGGAAAACTATTTATACCCTTCTTCAGTCCTTGAATAACATGAAGGATAAATATCAAGCTATGGATGAAGAAAGAAAAAAAATGTATCAAGAAATTAAAATAAAAAAAATTCAAGAATACGTTTATGAAGTTGAAAAACAAGGAAAGATGAGAGTTCCTGTACGAATATTTGCTTCTGAAAAAATACTTGAGAAATTAAAAGAAGACAAGTCTTTAGAGCAGGGAATGAACGTAGCTACTTTGCCAGGAATTCTAGGGGCTTCTTTGATGATGCCTGATGCTCATCAGGGCTACGGCTGTCCTGTAGGGGGAGTTGCTGCATTTGACGCAGAAAATGGATTAATCAGTCCGGGTGTCATTGGTTTCGACGTAAATTGCGGTGTCCGACTACTGAGAACTAACTTAATGAAAGAAGATGTTGAAGTAAAAATAAAAGAATTGCTCGAGTTGTTATTCAAAAAAGTTCCCTCAGGAGTTGGAGAAGGTTCAAAAATAAAATTGACAAAACAAGAACTAGATGAAGTACTAACAATAGGAGCTAAGTGGGCTCTTGAAAAAGGGCTTGCGTTAGAAGAAGATCTTGAGTATTCTGAAGAAAATGGAACAATGCCTGGAGCAGATCCTAAAGAAGTTTCAAATAAAGCAAAAGAGAGAGGAAAAGATCAACTAGGAACTTTAGGAGCGGGAAATCACTTCCTTGAGATACAGTATGTTGATCAAATTTATCATGAAGATGCTGCTGAAGCTATGAAATTAAAAAAAGGGCAAATAGTTGTAATGATACACTGTGGTTCAAGAGGATTAGGACATCAAGTATGCTCTGACTTTATTAGAATAATGGAAGAAGAAAATCCAAAATTAGCAGATTCGCTAGTAGACAGAAACTTGATATATGCTCCTGCAGAATCTGAAGTTTCTAAAAGATACTTTAAGGCAATGTGCGCTGCTGCAAACTTTGCATGGTGCAATCGCCAGATAATTGCGCATAATGTCCGCGAAGCATTTAAAGAAATATTTCCAAAATCAAAAGTTGAACAGATCTATGATATTGCACATAATATTGCAAAACTAGAAGAGCATAAAGTTGATGGAGAAATGAAAAAAGTTTATTTGCATAGAAAAGGAGCAACTCGAGCATTTCCTCCTGGAAGTTTAGTGATTCCTAAAAAATATAGAAAATTTGGACAGCCAATAATGATTCCAGGAAGCATGGGGACTGCTTCTTATGTTCTAGTTGGATCTGAAAAAGCAATGGAATTAAGTTTTGGATCAACAGCTCATGGAGCTGGAAGAGTCATGTCAAGAAACAAAGCAAAAGAATTATTCAGAGGCGAAAAAGTAAAAGCTGATCTTGAAAAGCAAAACATTTACATAAAAGCGGCCTCTTGGAAAGGAATCAGCGAGGAAGCTCCTCTTGTCTATAAAGATGTTGATGAAGTTGTTAAAATTTCAGACAAAGTAGGAATAGGAAAAGCAGTAGCAAGATTCAAGCCATTAGGTGTAGTAAAGGGATAAAAATGATTGAATCTGATGGATTATATGCGTGGCCTGAATCAATGCGCCAAGATGAGCCAGAAAAGGAGGATAGATCATGGTTCAAGTACAATCCTTTTGCAGATGTTCCAAATGACTATTATCAAGTTCAAGAAAGTTTAGAAGGAACTTTCATAATTACAAGCAATTCGTCAGTTGCAAAACCTTCAGGTATTTTTTCTGAATACTCTCTTGACAATAGAATTCAAAGAGAATTCGCACAGAGAGGATTGAATGATATTATAAGAAAAGAGCAAAGAGTCAGAGATAATATGGAAGATTTTGCAAGTCTTGCTTTTATTGATCCAGATTTTTATGATGTTATCCAACAATATTTTAGTATGTGTAAAAATATACTTAATTAATATGAGGATTAAACGGCTCTGTCCCGAGTCTCGCTTTGCTCAACTAGTTGTTCTATAAAACTCTAGATTGTTGCTTGTCAAAGGGCTACGTTCCCGTAGGGAGCCTCCCCTCGTAACGCTCAAGTATGTTTTTTCACCTATTGAGTTTTATCCTTAAGAACAACAACTCGGGACAGAGCCGGATTAAACAATAATTTAATAAATACATCTAACAATATTTTATCATGAAAAAACTTTTATTCGGAACTTCAGGAATTCCTCTTTCTACTGTAAATTCTAATACGGTCAATGGAATTTCAAGAGTTCATGAGTTAGGATTAGAGGCAATGGAGCTTGAGTTTGTCCATTCTGTTAATATTAAAAAAGAGAAAACTCCTGAAGTTAATAAAGTTGCGAAGCAAAATAATGTAGTATTGACATGCCATGGACAATACTATATTAATCTTAATTCTAAAGAAAAGGAAAAGCAAGAAGCGAGTATACAAAGAATATTCAACGCTGCGTCTATAGCAGATATGTGCGGAGCTTATTCAATGACTTTTCATCCTGCTTTTTATCAAGGCATGAGTTCTGAAGAGAGTTATGAAACAGTCAAGAGAAATCTGAAAATAGCTGTCAAGAAAGTTCAGGATTCTGGCCATAAAATATGTGTTAGACCAGAAACAACAGGAAAAGCATCGCAATTTGGAACAATCACTGAAATATTAAAACTGAGCAAAGAAATCGAGCAAGTAATGCCCTGTGTTGATTTCTCTCATTTACACGCTAGAAGTAATGGAAAGTTCAATACGAGAAAAGAATTCCAGCAAGTTTTAGAAGAGATAGAGAAATCTTTAGGAAAAGAAGGACTTGAGAACATGCATATTCATTTATCAGGAATTGCCTATTCTGAAAAAGGAGAAAAAAATCATCTCAAACTAGAAGAATCGGATATGAATTATAAAGATCTTTTAAAAGTCTGGAAAGAATTTAAGATAGCGGGAGTTGTAATCTGCGAAAGTCCTAATATTGAGGAAGATGCGATGATGTTGAAGAAGGAATTTTATAAAGGATAAAGATTAAACTTACAAACTCATATTATTGTTATGGAAACAAAATGTCCAAAGTGTGGAAGAGATGCAAGAATTCTTATGTATTTTGGGGTATATTTAATTAGATGCGGTAATTGTGGATATGATGAAAGTTCTCAATACGATATAGTTGCAGACCAACGAAAAAGCCAAAGAGAAAAAACAAAACATTCTCCTTATAAGATTGGAGGGAAACAGAGGAGCAGATAGTTTAGTTACAGCATACTGTTTGTATATAGTATGATTCTGTATGTCCTTGATAAATGAGATAACATTGTGTTTGAATGGTATTTTTCAATATAAAATCTGGATTTTCAGGATTAGGAACTTCGGAAAAATAAGTAGCTATGCACTTAGAAGTATCAGGGCAGTGCAAATCCCCAGTTAACCGAGGCTCATATTTCTTACTGGTTAACCTGGAATTTACAAAACAATCATTACGCAATCTAGTGATGGTTTCATTAGAAATATTATTTGCTCTATTCTTCAAAATAGTAAGATTATTCTCTAATAAACTGATTTTTTCATCCATTTTTGTCATTGTATGATAATTTAGAAAGATTAATCCTATGAATGAAATTATTAAAAAAATCCAAATTAGATATTTTTCCCCCATTCTTATAATAAATCAAAGTCGTTATAAAAATTTATCTTTTATTTCTATTTGGGTAAATACCCCGGAGCTTGCTCCGACTGGGAGCTTCATTTAGAAATTGAGCATATTGATGGTGTTTTATCTGGATTTCCTCCAGAAACCCAGTTTTGATTTTATCTTCTCTCAATTTCCGCAATACTTTCAAAAAAATCGCAATATTTTCGATATTGTTAATGATTTCTTCCGATTCTCTCGGAAAACTTTCGAATTATTATTTTTAAAATAGTAAACATTATAAAGAGATTTTTGATTCTATGATTCGGTGATGATGATTGGGGAAAAAATACATTGTTGAATATGATCGAGAAGGATGCATAGGGGCTGCAGCATGTGCAGCAGTCGCTCCTCATTTTTGGGAAATGGCTGATGATGGAAAAGCAGATTTAGTTTTTG
>CAZDUE010000072.1:0-4422 GCA_964508575.1 uncultured Methanosarcinales archaeon | reverse complement strand
AAAGCAGAATAAGAATCAAAAAAAAAAAATAAAGAAATTTATCGAAGAGAGATAGATGAAGAAGATCTTGAAGCAAATAAACAAGCAGCAGAAGCATGCCCTGTAAATGTAATAAAAATATTTGACAAAGAAACAGGAGAACAAATAATATGATAACAATATACCAAGCAGCGTTTTTTGGATTATTGGGAGGAATAACTCGCGCAGTAGTAGGAGTTTTAAAAAATAAAAATAAATTTGTACTTTCTAAATCGCTAATCACACTATTTGCATCAGGAATAATAGGGATATTCGCAGGACTTCTAGTGATACAAGACATAAGAGTAGTATTATTAGTAGGATACGCAGGAACTGACTTGATAGAAGGAATCTTCAAAATATTAGTTGGAAAACCTGCAGGCGAAGGATTGGCTTCTTGAACAGACATTGATTTCATTTTTGTTAACAAAGAGAGGAATGATGAAAGATAAAATTAGTTCAGAATTTGCTGAAATTCTTGGTTTGCTATGCTCAGAAGGATGCCATTCAATTTCTTACTCAAGCTATTGGGGAATGGACAGAGGCAAGAGAAGATTTTTCAAAAATCATAAAAATGAGAGTATTCAGTTTTATAACAAAGATTTGAAATTATTAAAGCATTACCAAATGTTAGTTTACAAAGAATTTGAATATAAAATAAAGATTACTAAAAATAATAAACTTAATATTTGTAAAAGACTAATAATTAAGAAAATAATAGACCAAACCCCTTTAGGTCATTTATCTTGGAAAATTCCAAATTCTGTGATTTATGGTGATAAAAATATTAAAATTGCATTTTTAAGAGGATATTTTGATGGTGATGGCACTTCTAGCGGATGTGCTAGATTTTTTTCTACAAATAAATCTGGACTCAATCAAGTAGCTCAATTACTGAAAAATCTTAAAATAAAGCACACATTTCAAGGGCCTATAATAAAAGCAAAACGAAAGCCTGCGTACATAATCCAAATAAGCAGGAAAGAAAAAGAAATATTTTTAAACTTAATCAATCCCGTTTCAAAAATACCAGGCAAATTGTGAGGGTTGTGCATAAAGTACATGCTTTTTGCTCCTTAAAACAAAGCCTGGTCAAATGTGCAGGACTTAAGTGACTTTTCACAAGTCTATGCTATCCTGTCCCTTAGTGGGTTCGCAGGTTCAAATCCTGCCCCTCACAGATTTTTTTTATAAATATTTATACTGAGTATTGCGGATTCTAAATAGTCAAAGCCACGCAAAACTCTTCACAAAAATCTTTTCCTCTTAAGAGGTCGTTTCACTAAAGCTTTTTTGTGAGTTTCGCTCAACGGCTTTAAGTTAATTTTTTCTTTTTATGAAGAAAAAAATGAGGTGATGAACATGAATGAAACTAAGATTACTCCTGAACTGTGTGAATTTATAGGAGTTTTAATTGGCGACGGTTTTCTTGCAGAATATCCAAGAAAAAATCATCCTGGTCTTAAACATAGATACATCGAAATAGCAGGACATTTTGAACATGACAGACATTATTTTTGTGAATATTTGATACCTTTGATAGTAAGAAATTTTAATGTTAAACCGAGATTTTATGAGTGCCCTAAGAATACAATCAGACTTAAAATTAATTCGCATAAAATTTTCTTGGAGATAAGAGATAATTTTGAGTTTCCTGTTGGTCCGAAATCTTATAAGATAAAAATACCAGAAAAGATAATTAATTCTAATAAAGAAAATTTATATGCATGCATAAGAGGAATTTGGGATACTGATGGTTGTATTTTCTTTGATAAAAGGGAAAGATATAAAAATCCATACCCGCGCCTCACAATTCAAATAGCTTCAAAACCCTTACAGGCACAATTGATTTCAATATTGTCCAAGGATTTTAAATTACATTATGGCTGTGGTAAAGAACCTAAAAGAAATTTTGTGGAAATCTACGGTCATGATCAATTAAGAAAATGGATTAGTTTGATTGGTTTTTCCAACCAAAAACATTTACAACGCCTCCGTGGCTCAGTGGTAGAGTATCACCTTGGTAAGGTGGGGGTCGCGAGTTCAACTCTCGCCGGAGGCTTTTGATTTTTTTTATTCTTTAATGATGATTTTCTATTCTCATTCCTTTTCTCTTAAAATGTCGCTATTGAATAGTAGTTTTAATTCGAAATATTTAAATATGGCTGATTAATCCTGTACAATATTATGACATATTTAACTATAGTTAATATTTAGGAGGATGTATTATGACAAAAACAAAAGTAGAAGAAGTAAAAAGATTTAGTCTAGAAGAAATAGCAGATACGCCTATTGCAATTACTGTTTTTGCCAGTTCCATTGAAGGAGATAGAGTAACTTACTCTGTCAGAGGAAATGATAGAGCAGTTTTGGCTTTTGGAACAGCACAGCAAATTGTAGATTATACAGTAGGAAGATCAGTACACTTGACTGCTGATTCTATACCAGAACAATTAAGAGGAGATTACAGAAGAAATGTTGGACAAAATCAAAAAGAGCCGGTTGAGAGAATAACTGCTGAGATGAAGAAAGATGACCGAGGAACAGGATACACACTTCAAGTTAATGGTGAAAAAATAGATCCTAATTCTGTTTTGAACTCTTATTTCAGAGAAATAACTTTTGTAACTGTAACATCAATTGTTTGCAAGCCAAAAGAAAAGGCAACTGAAAAAGATAAACAGTATGAGTTAGATCTTCAAGCTCTTAGAGGAGATTTAACTGCAAAATCTAATGATTTGGTTGTTCTTGTTGGTGAAAACGGAGTTCCATATTGCAAGAATTCTAAGCAACTTGCTGAGAATGACAGACCATACAATCATGACGGAAAAGCAATAACTCTGAATCTGTTGGAATCAGGACAGTTTGCATTTTACAAATCTGAAAGATCAATGAGTAAGCCAACTAAAGATTTAACTGGGAATGATCAACTGATAAAAAGAGAGGGAAAGCCGATAGTTGCTATGGGTGGAGTAGAATTGGTTGTATCATCTATAATTGTTCCTGGAAGATACTCAGGGAATAATTCATATTAAAATGATTTTTTTTTGATTAAATTTTTTTTTGATTAATTAAAAAGGTTTATGAATGACAGGGATAACAACATTTTTGGAAAGAATAGCACAGAGAAGAAATTCATTTGTGTTATTTGAAGACAGAGTTTATGATATTTCTGAATCTCCTTCCAGAGATAGTAGATTATCAATAAGAGGAAATGATTTTTCTTTAAATCCTTCAATGACTTTATCTGATTTTGAAAGGCTTGATGAAGATGTGCAAAGACAGCAAATAGATGATTATTGCGCTTCTTATATAAGAGATAAAGTAAAGGAAGAAATGAAAGCTAATGACGTTCTTAAGAGAGAAAGAGCAAGGATTAATGCTTTGAATTTTATAATGGTTGATTTTTTACCATTCCTATTAAGCAAGAAATATGGTACAATGTCCTTATTGATGGAGGATGTTGAAGATCAGTCAAGTTTTGAAATCTTAGATCCTGTCCAAAAAGCCAGAGATGAAATATCTGAAAGATTATCAAGAGATTTTGGACAATATGATGGAGAGAAAAAAAATACTGCTGAACTTAGCACCGTTGCTTGCAAAACAACATTATTTGATCGGTCGTGAATTAAAAGTTAAAAATAAAAGAGCTGATGCACTAAATGCAGTTGCAGAAAGCATGCAAGAAAGAGATATATGGTTCAGAAGATTATTATTATACAATGATCGTTCAGTATACAAGTCAGGAGATCCATTCTCTCCTCCTTCTGAAGAGCTGGAGAGAGTTCTTAAACTAGGAGTGAGTGATGGCTGTGATTTTGGAAAGTGCACTTTTTGTTTAGAGTACACAATAGAGCCATTTTGGGCTTTAAAACAAAATGAATTTGAAGAGCATGCGCGCAAAGTCAGAGAGTTGTTAGGAAATGATATAATGCATATACAGAGAATTTTCTTAGGAGGAGGAGATACTTTTATTCTTCCAACTAAAAGACTTTTAGGATATCTGAAAGTAGTTGATGAACTCTTTAACAATCAGAGATACAAATCAGGTGGACGTACTGGTTATACTGAGATCAGGAGAGTAGAAGCTTTTGGAAGAACCAAAGCATTCTTAACCAAATCCGTAGATGAATTAAAAGAGCTCTATTCAAATAATCTTAAATTGATATATTGGGGTGTTGAAACAGGATCTGATGACTTGATGAAATGGGTTGATAAAGATGGGACTTTTGAACAAATGATGCAAGTAGCTGAAATGGTTAATAAAACTAAAATGATGCTCTCCTTGATGATAATGCCTGGACTTGGAGGCATGAGATTCTATGAAGATCATGTTGTCAAAACAAGAGAGATAATAAATGCGATTCGTCCGAGATATATAACATTCCATACTATGACTCATAA
>CAZDUE010000071.1:3210-8729 GCA_964508575.1 uncultured Methanosarcinales archaeon | reverse complement strand
ATTCCCAAACTAAATAGTAAAAGACAACTATTATCAGCATTATTTCTGTCTTTTAGTAAAAAGACATCAATCCACTGAATTTTATTCTATGATCCCTTTTATTATCTCTTCTGATATTCTTTCGTCAAAGTCAGTATTTGTCTCGCCTTCTTGTTTTATCTGATTGAGTGAATCTATAAATTTTCTGACTTTCTTAGAATCTGGATTTTCGCTGATTAACTTTTCTTCTATCTGTTCAGGAGTTTGAGCTTCAACTTTTATTTTTTCATATTCTTGAGATTCTATATTGCAGTTTTTCATTACAAAATAAGCGCCTTTTGAATAAACATCTTGTATTATATCTTGAATCCCAATATCTGATATTTTTCCAGATTTCAAGAGTGCATGAATTCTTATCAGAACAACAACGTCATTAAAGTTATACTTTTTTATTTCTTCTTCAAGCGCGTTTTTTATTTCTTCAGCAGATGCAATATCGAAAAACATTTTTATTGCAACTATTTTTTTAATCTCAATTTCCACTCTTGCTGCGCTCGTTATTGTACTTTTTATGGCACTTGAAGTATCTTCAGACACATCTACAATGTACATTCCGCCTTTTCTTAAATGTTCAAGTTCTGAGAAGCTGTTTGGAAATATCGGTCCTGGATAAACTATATTTTTGTATCCATCAATCTCTTTGTTCGCAACTATATGAACATGTCCTCCAGCATAGTAATCAAAATTTTTTGGCAGTAAAGATACAGGCTGTGCTTCCATCTTTTCCATTCCTTTTGGCTTTAATTCTTCTAGCGCAGTATGAAACAAGAAGATCTTGCATCCTTTTTCATTCTCAAGCTCTGGTCTATGAAGCTGCTCGTAATATCTCTTGTCAAGCATATTAGCTCGTCCTGGAATTCCAGCAATCTTAACTCCAGTACTATCTTCTGTGAACTCTAGTCTTAGCTCATCATCAATGTTTTGCCCCTTTGCAACGTTAACTAAAAGTCCTGCGTTCTGAAGAACATCAATCATTGCTTTGCCGCTAGGACTGTAGTCATGACTTCCTGCTATTGCATAAACTCTTATGTTTTTGTCTTTCAGAATTCTAAGACCATCTGCTGCTTTTTTCAAAGCATCAATTCCCGGATATGAAGTATTGAAAAGATCCCCTGCGATGACAAGAAATTCTATTTTTTCCTGAATGCATATTTCTATTGCTTTATCAAAATATTTAAAGCTAAGGTCTCGCATTCTTGGATCTCTCCATCCCCCCATGTGAACATCAGCAATATGTGCAAATTTCATTTTCAAATCAGTTTATTTTAATTTTAATTAATCAGTTTATTTTAATTAATCAATTTTTTGATTTATTGGTTAATCCCCTCGAAACTCATTGCTTCTTTTTTATAGGTTTTTGGAATTTCCAATTTTGATTTTATTTCTGAATTACTTTGTTTTATAAAATCAGCAAAAAGAGGTATCTTGACTGGAGTTGCAAACCTTGCAAAGTTGCTTGTTATGATTGCTTCTCCTTTGTCTAAGCTTGCAATATTTCTGTCATCACTCGACAAGTCTTGGCTTGCGCTCTCTATGAGTGCTTTTCTTTCAAATCCCATTTCCATTCCCAAGATTATTTTAGTGTTCATATTTGCAAGTATTGCTCTCGGTATCAAACTTGGAAGCTGTGTTATTGCTGTCAAGCCAACTTTGAATTTTCTTCCTTCTCTTGCAATTGTTGAGAATATATTTCCTCCCTGCTCAATTACTTCTTTTCCTAAAACTCTGGGAGCTTCTTCAAGAAGTATGGAAATGACTGGTTTTTCATCAAGAGCCCCTGTTGTCTTATAATTTCTATATCTGTTGAATGTTTCTACGGCAATAAGACTGCCTATTAACAGCTCGACACTTCCTTCAAAATTAGAAGTATCAACTATGACAATCTTGCTTTTTTCAAGTTCATTTACTATGTCTGAAACTGTCGTTTCTCCTGAATTCAGGTCAAATACTCCTCTGGAATAAATATCTTTTCCATCAGTTATCAATCCTAAAAGCGAGATCATTCTTCTTTTTACAACATTTATTGTTGCTTCATTAAAATTCATGTTGCTGTCTAGCTGTCTTTCAAGAACTATATTCTCTATCCATCTGTCTCCGAATTTTCTATAATACGCGTAAAGTGCTTCTTTCTGGGGCTCTGTCCAGTTTACAACACCATTGAAGTGCTGCGGCTTGATTGTTCTCAAATTTATTTTTAGTGTTTTTGATCCAGGAGAAGGATTTTTTGGGGTGTAGTAAACAACATTTTTTGAAGGATGATCTTTAAGTCCTTGCTTATTCCTTCCGTAATATTCATCATGAGGATCTAATACAAGAATACCGCACCATTCCTTGTCTATCAAACTCCAGAGCATAACTGATGCAAGATTTGATTTTCCCTTTCCTGTTGTCGCTGAAATTAGGATATGATGGCTTAGAACTTCTTTTCCATCCAGATATATTGGAATGTCAATTGTCTCTGAACCACTTCTTAAATTTCCAACAAATAACGGAGATTCTGGTCTTGTGATGAATTTAAGATCTTCTTTTCTCACAGCTCTTACTGCTGAAAAAAAATCAGGCAGTGTCTTTGAACTTGAGACTCGTGAAGAAATGTTAAGCAAGCTCTTCAGTGTTGCAATTTTATAATTCCTTAAAGCAGGACTGATAAATTCCATATCTGTTTCTTCTTCAAGATTCATTCCAGAAACTAATTCAAGATTTTGCTGTGAAAGTTGAGAGCCATACATTAAATCAGTTACCTGCATCAATATCTTTGAAGAACTGTTTTCTCCAGCACTTTCTGCAATCAAGAGTTCACCTATTTCAAGATTTTCACCTGACTTTTGCCTTACAACTATGCCTGAGAAATCTCCTGATATTACTTGGGCTTTTATTCGCTCTGCTTTTATCTTTTCGGACATTAGCAAAAGGATATCAAATCAGCTTATATAGTTTTTGCAATTCGTGGGCTAGAATTAAAAAATAAAAAAAATAAAAAATCAAAGAATTTATCTCTTTTTCTTTCCTTTCTTAGCAGCTTTCTTCTTTGTGCCGCCTCTCTTCATTGCAGCTCTGGAAACATCTCCTTGCTTATCAACAAAGTAAAGGTATCCTGATTCTTTCTTAACCCCTGCTTTAGCAACTTTCTCGATTTTTCCGCCTTTTTGGCCTGCTCTTGCCATCTTAGCCCTTGAAACATCGCCATGCTTGTCGACGAAGTAAAGGTATCCACTTGCTTTTTTAACACCAACTTTTGCAACTTTTTGTGCCATTCACATCCCTCCATGAGATTTTTTTGAATACTGTACAAATTTGTGGAGAGAGAGTATATAAACTTTTCGAATATGCCGTGCAAAGACTAAGTTTTTACTGACGGAATGATAAAAGGGATTAAAAAAACAATCAATCTTCATTTTCCATTAACGATTTCAGAAATCTCATTTATTTCTTCTTCTGTTATTGAGCACCCGTTTAACTTTACACCCCATAATGTTCCTTCAATTAATCTCTCGGAAGAGTTTGGAATTTTGTTTGTTTTAAAATCATCGAGAATTCCAAAAGTATAAGCTGCAGCAACCAGCTCAGAGGATCTTATTACTCTCAAGTTTTTAGTAAGTTCTGAAAATTCTTTTATTCTTTTGCTGTTGCTTTGAACATTGCAGTTCATTTTTTTTCTTAAGACTCTTAATAGACATTCAGGATCTTCAATCATCAACCTTGTTGTTCTTTCATCAATAACTACTGTCTGCGCATTATTATCAATCGCATATTTTATCGATGATATTTCTCCTATTTGAGTCAATCTCATCGGATAATCCTTGCAGTTGAAAGAGCTATTTGTTATTTCCATTAACTGCAAAGTATTATCTGCTTTAACAACTTCAAGCGTTCCTTCCTCTATTAATCTCATCACTTGCAGCGCTTCGAACTCAAATTTTTTTATTGTCAATGGCTTTGTCACAAGCTCATTTTTGACTTCTTCAGTTATGCAGAATCTCCCCTTGAAATTTTTCTTTAAAAGTGCGAGTATAAACAAAAGATTATTTGTCGTCAAACTTATTATAGGTCCAGAATCAAATACAACGATTTTATCTGAAAAAACTGTTTTAGAAGAATCTATTTTAGAAGAACTTGTTTTAGATTTGGCTATTTTTGCTGGTTTCATTTTTATCTTTCTAATCTTGTTTTTTCAATTTTGTTTCTTGTTTTTTCAATTTTGTTTTTTCAAATTCATTTGAAAAGACCTATTGCATATTTAACGCGTTCCCTCGAGTTAATTCTTGGCTTTACATCTCCCGATGTTGTTTTTCCAACATAACTTGCAAGCTCCCAATAACTGACTCCGAGAAGCTCTGCTGATTTTGATATAGATAATCCTAAATCATAAAGTTTTCCGCCTTTTTTTATTTTTGCCTGATCAAGAACTTCTACTATGTATGTTCTGAGCTTATTATCTTCTCGGCCTATTTTTTGCACTAAAATGCTGAGTGTTCTCTTAGACATTATCTCGTTCTGCTGCTGCAAGTCTATTTTTAGCTTTTCAAGCCCCACGATTATCGCAGAACTTATGTTTCCTTTTCTCTCTATTATTTTGGAAAGGGAATATATAATAACTGCAATACTTAATGATAACTCATCTTGGAATACTGAAGCGTCATGAAGAATTTCATTGCTCAACTCTTTAAGTTTAGTGTTGTTCCTCTCTTTTATTGCTCTTATTGCAGATCCTATTGTGACAACATTCTCTATTGCATATTCCTTGCTATTATTAGCCATTCTCTAAATTGTTGCATTTTGATTTTTAATGTTTTGCATTTTACTAATAAGCCCATGCAAAGTTTTTTAAAGAAATTACTTGCCCTTTCAGAAATGAATATTTTATCAGAACTTCTTAAAAAAATAGGATTAAGAAAAAAGCAAGAAGTAAAAATAATTATCTGCGGCTGCCCTAATTCTGGAAAGACCATGCTTGCGAACAGGATTTGTGAGGAGTTTGCAGGAAAAAAAGCTGGAAATGTTTCTAACATCCCTCATGAAACTCGCGATATTGAGGAGCACAAAGATATAACAATTAATATTTCTGGAAAAAAATTAAAACTATCAATTATTGACACTCCTGGAATCTCGACCAAGATTGATTATGAGGATTTTGTAAAACATGGAATTCCTAAAGAAGAAGCTAAGATGCGGGCTAAAGAGGCAACTAAAGGAGTTATTGATTCTGTAAGATCTATTGAAGAAGCAAATGCAGTTATCACTGTTATTGATTCTTCTGCTGATCCTGGATCTCATGTTAATCTCACAATTATTGGGAATTTGAATGCTAAAAAAATTCCTTTAGTTATTGCTGCTAACAAGATTGATCTTAAAAGAAGTGACATTAACAAAGTAATTCAAGCTTTTCCTGATAACAAAGTAATAGGAATATCTGCAAAAAACGGTAATAATATTCAACAGCTTTACGAAGAGCTTGTAAAAATTAAAAAGAAGAATAAATG
>CAZDUE010000071.1:0-3200 GCA_964508575.1 uncultured Methanosarcinales archaeon | reverse complement strand
AAATGACTGAAGCGAGATAAAAAAATGCCTCACAGATGCTTAAGATGCGGAAATGTCTATAATGACAAGAGTATGGAAATAATAACTGGGTGCTCATGTTCCAGCAAGCTTTTTCTTTATGTTAGAGATAAGAAAAAAGACAAGAAAGAGATAAAAAATAATAAAGAACTTAAAGAGAAAAAAGAAAACAGCATCGAACTAAAAAATCATACTCAGAAGATTATTCTAAAGAGCAATGAATCTCCTGTAATTCTTGATATTGAAACAATACGCATAGTCAAACCAGGAAAATACGAGATAGACTTGCAGAAACTTATGGCAAGCCGCCAGATTGTTTTCAAACTTTCAGAAGGCAAATACTACATAGATTTAGTATCAGGATTCGACAATAAAGTAAAAGATGATAATCTGGAGATTTGAGCTGAAAACTCATAATGTTCATATCAAACCTTCATCCCTCTCGATATCTTCTTGATCTTAGAGTGTTTTACAGCTTCTTCATAGACTTTTAATAATTTATCAACAACATGGTCTTGATGGAAATCCAATGCTCTTAGTTTTGCTCTGTTTCGAAGTTCGCTCATTCTTAAGCTATTCTTAGATATCTCCAAAACTGAATTTGAAAGTGCCTCTGAATGATGCGCAGTCAATATTCCATTGACATTATTCAAGACAACATCATTTATTCCTGGAGCGTCAAATGCTGCCGGAATACATCCTGAGGCCATTGCTTCTATAAGTGCAATGTTCTGTGTTTCTGTTTTTGATGCTGTCATGAAGAATTCGGATTTTCTATAATATTTCATAAGATTCTCATTGTTCAAGAATCCTGTGAATTTTACTTTGCTTTTTATTCCTAAATGCGCTGCATAATCTTCGAGTTTTTTTCTATAAGGACCATCTCCTGCGATTATTAATTTAAAGCATTTATTTTTCTCAACTATTTTTTCAAAGGCAATAAGCACAGGCATTAAGTTTTTTTCTTCTGCAAGCCGTCCTGCAAAGATTATAGTATTCTTTTCTCTTTTAATTTTGGAAGTTTTCAAAGAATTAAAAGCATATTCAGGAATTCCATTTGGAACTACTTGGACATTTTTTATTCCGTACTCATTTATTACCATCTGCCTCATTGATTCTGAGGGAGTTATTACTTCATCGCATTTTTTTGCAAAGTTAGCTACGTACTGAACTACGTAAGGCGCTGATCTTTTCTTAAGTATTGGAAAATAATGCGAGTACTCATCATATCTTGTATGCACTGTAAAAACTGATGGAATATGATGTTTTTTTGCAACTTTCAAAGCATACTGTTCTAGCAAGAAAGGATGATGCATATGAAATAGATCACAATGCTCCATGATTTCTTTTGCTTTTTTATTAAAAAAATGAGGAAAAGAAATATTGTATCCTGATTTTACATGAATTCCAGGACACCTAAATATATTCTCGCGAGCATCTTGTTTTGAATCAGCATTTTTATTTTTAGAAGTAAATATGAACACTTCATGGCCTCTTTTTTCAAGGGCTTTTTTGAAATTTGCTGTTGAAGAAACAACTCCATTTATTACAGGAATATATGTTTCTGAAAACATCGCTATTTTCACATTAATGCCTCTTTTTTGTTTTTTATTCTGCTTTCTTTCATATCTTTTAATTTGATTTACTTTGAACTAACTATCTGGACAACACTTCTATTTTCTAAGATTTGATCTTTTGCTATTGTCTTTTTAGTCCTTATGTCAATTGCTTTTATAAAACCTTTCCCAAGGTCAGTGTGTAATTTATACGCAAAATCAAGTGCAGTTGTTTTTTCTGGCAGTAAAAAGCAATCAGGCATGATTCTTCCTTCAGAGTCCATCATTTTTTCTCCTCCTGGAAATACTGCCTTGTACTTTAATAATCTAAAGACGGCTGTATTTATGATTTCCTCGCATCCTGTACTTCCAAATCTTTCAAGAATGTTATTAATGAATTTCAAAGCTCTTATTTGCTGCTCATTAAGTTTTGACTCATCAATAATTTTAAAGGTGCCAGATCCAGGAACGTATTCAATCAAGTTCTTTTTTGCAGCTTCTTTCAATGCTAATTCAGATTCTGAACTGCACGGAATAAATGAGTATTCTGGAAATTCATTTGAAACTCTCTCAAGAATCTCAAGTGCTCCGGGAACATCCACTTTATTAGCAGCGATTATCATTGGCTTTGTATTTATCCTTAATTGTCTGGCAAATAATTTTAGCCGTTCTTCATTCCACTTTGTCAAGTCTTCCTCTAAAATCAAGTTTTTCATTATCTCTTTGACTTCATCTTCGGTAACTCCTATTCCTGAGAATTGTTTTGCTATCTCTTTAGCAGGATGCACTTTTAGTGCTTTTACAGATCTTACGAATTTTTCCCAATTCTTCTCGAGAATTCCATAATACCACATGTCTAGTTCTTTGTCTAACATCCTTATGTCATTTGCAGGATCATTAGTTCCAGCTGCTGAGGAATTTCCCTTAATGTCTGTACTTCCTGAAATATCAACAACATGAACAAAGCAGTCAGCCATTCTTAAGCTGTCAAGAAATTGGTTGCCCATTCCTTGTCCTTCATGAGCCCCTTCAATAAGTCCAGGAACGTCCAATAATTCTACTGGAACAAATCTTATTCCTCCTTTGCAATAGCCAACTCGAGGAGTGCACTGCATTCCAAACTCTTTGTCAATGCAGTCTACTCGGATATATCCATAGCCCCTATTCGGCTTTATCGTTGTAAAAGGATAAGGAGCTATTTCTACTTCAGCCATTGTCAATGCTTTGAAAGTCGTACTTTTTCCAACTGATGGTTTTCCAACTAGACCTATTAGCATAGTTAAAGATGAATTCGAGAGGTATATAAATGTAACTGCGCATGTATGCTCGTCAAAATTCTAAAAAAGTTACCTGAAAAAAAACTCATAAAACGCAAACCTATTAAACAAGCATTGATTAAGAAAGAATCATGTCAAAAGCTAAAATAATCTGCACTATTGGACCAGCAACTTCTTCAAGAGAGAATTTGAAGAGATTAATAGATGAAGGCATGAATGTTGCTAGATTAAACTGTTCTCATGGGAATTATGAAGACTATGAAAAAATAATTAAAACAATAAGACATCTTGATTCTAGTATTGGAATACTTTTAGACACTCAAGGTCCTAAGATAAGAACTGGAGAGTT
>CAZDUE010000070.1:0-8730 GCA_964508575.1 uncultured Methanosarcinales archaeon | reverse complement strand
ATAAGTATTATTACTTATATTACTTAGGTGATATCATGACTAATATGACTTTAGCCGTGCCAGAGGATCTTCATGAGATTATGAAGAAACATGGTGAAGTAAAATGGAGTGAGGTAGCTAGAAAAGCAATGTGGGATCATGCAAAAAAGCTCGAGCTAATGGACAAAATAACATCAAAAAGCAAGCTGACTCAGAAAGATGTTGATGAGATAAGCAAGAAGATAAAGGAGGGAATTGCTAAAAGGCATGGACTGATAAAATGATCACGTCTCCCGCTCTTTCAAAGCTCTTGTGAAATTCTCAGGAAGTTTTATTCCAGAACTAACATTATCAATTATTATAAACTCTTTAGGAGTTTTAGTGATTACTTCACATCCATGTTCTGTTATTAAAATATCATCCTCTATTCTTATTCCAAGTTTTTCAGGAATATAGACTCCTGGCTCTACTGTTACAAGCATTCCTGTTTTTAAAGGAACTTCACAAGTCTTGTGCAGTCTAAATCCTTTATTTTCATGAACGTCGATTCCAAACTGGTGTCCTAAGCTATGAATAAAATATTGTTCATAATCTCCAAGTATCTTACGGCAGGCAACATCAATCTCAGATGCTTTAATTCCTGGCTTTAATTTTTTTATTGCAGATTCCTGAGATTTTAGAACTAGATTATAAATTTCAATTTCTTTTTTACTTGGCTTACCAACATAAACTGTGCGAGTAATATCAGAGCAGTACCCCTTATATTTTACTCCCATGTCAATTACAACAAATCCTTTTAGTTTATCTTTCCCAGGCATATGATGAGGATAAGCAGCATTCTTTCCAGAAGCAATAATAGTTGGAAATGCTGGTTCAACATTTAATTTTTTCATTAATGATGCAATAAACTCAGCAGCTTCTATTTCAGTAGAGAATTTTCTAAAGTTCTTTATTGTTTCTCCAAGTATCTTTTCAGCAATTTCACAGGACTTTCTGATGTTTTGAATTTCCTCAGGTGTCTTAATCTCTCGAATAGAATCGCAGAATTCTGACAAGTCTATAATGTTCGGGTAATCATTTTTAAGCTTGTTATGAAAGTTGACAGAAACCATATCAAGATTCATTCCAATACTTATTTTGTTCTCAGGATCAATCACTAAAACTTCTTTTAGCTTTTTATCTTTTATAATTTCTAAATTTTTAAATCCATAACTTAATACTTGATCATAATCTCGAGAACCAACAAGAAGCTTGATATTATCTCGAGTTATTATCAAAGTGCAATCAATATCTCTTCCAAATAAATATCTAACTGTTGCATCTTTAGAACTTTCATAATTAAAGAAAACAGCAGTAGTTTCTGGAAAGTTCTTGATAAATTTTTCGCGAAAGTTTTTAAGGATTGTCATGGTATTATAAATTGTACTTTATTTATAATTTTATCTGTGATAATGTTGAAATCAAGGAAGTGTCCTTATCTGCGCTGTTTGTGGAACACCAATAATTCTGTTTAAATCATTAATATTAACACTATTAAAGAAGTCAGTTCTCTGCATATTTTGAAGAGCGCTTATAAGATGGGTGCTTTTTGGATCCATCTTAAGTTTATCAGCCAGTGCTTGTATGCTTTCACCAATTCCTTCGGCTTCCATTTTTCTTCTTAAATTTCTTCCAATCTGAGATTCGTTTGGAGCATATTGAGAGATTATGAGATAGAGAACATCTCTTGCTGTTGCTGGATCTTTAGTTTGATTTGCAATATTGACATATGCTTGTGCAAGTATGTCAACTTCTCGTTGGTTTTTTACTAAAATCGGATCAATTAGAATACCATAAATTTTACTTAAAATTCTGGCTCCTTCAATCTCTTGAAGCCCTTCTATCAATGAAGCAGGAGGCTCTATCGCTTCCAAAATAAGCTCATTCACTTTCATTCCTGAATTTTGAAAAATAGTATTCAAATCAGATAAGATATCTTCAGATAATCTTTGAGGATATCTCATCAGATCATTCAAGCTTAAATTGCTAACTCTTGATCTTGTTCCTGATCGTACTTTTGTATCAATTTTTTCCTCCAGACCGTTATATGCAATTCCAGAATTAATAACTGTCAGAGGATCTTCTGCTTGATAAATAACTACTGTCTGCAAGAATGTCAAAATATTATCTCTTGTTAATGCACTTACAGGTGTCTTTTGTAGAGCAGGACGCATATCAACAATGTAAACACCTTCTGGTTTAAACCAAGTTTTTAGATAGTGATTTCCAGGTTCTAGAAGTTCGTGAATCTTTCCATCTATTGTTCTTATACCTTTAGACCAAGGAGGAACAATTATGCAGTTGCCACTGTTTTTTCCATTGCGGTCTTTAAGATCATAGTATTCAACAATCATGTTCAAAATCCCTGAAGATAGGATGATTAGAAACAATAAAAACCTTTCTACTTCTCAAACTTCTCTCTGATTGGTGCAATTACATTTTCTAGTTCAATTCCAACAGATTTTTTAAGATCTGCAGGATGTAATTTTTTATCTACAAAGTCTTTTTCTAACTGTTCGTAATTTTCATACTCTAAGTCTCCTCCGAATTTTTCAGGGCGCGAGATTCTTAAAGTTTCAATTCTTGGGAATATAACTAAGCGAGAGATGACAAGCACTGGATTGTCTTCTGCAACTCCTTCAAGACAGTAAGCTTTGTTCATTTTTTTCTTAACATCATCAGAACTATCGTAGATTGTAATAAATGATGTAGGATCTGAAGATGACATTTTTCCTTTTCCAGTTAAAGAAGGGATTAAAGGAGTGTGAACAAAAACAGGAGTATTATAGTTTATATCTTTTAAGATTTCTATTCCTAGTGCATGTATTTTTCTTTGCTCAATTCCTGCTTCAACTAAGTCAATTTCTAAATGTTTTATATCTGTTATCTGCATTAATGGATAAATAACTTGAGATACGTGAGCATTATCTATGTCTCGAGCTACCTGCTGCATGCTTCTTAATGCTCTGTTCATAGTTGTCTTTTGAGCGAGAGTCATGACATCATCAATATACTCTATTTTTCTTTGAAATGAACTTCCAAGGATAAATTCTGATTTATCTAGTCCTGAAGCTTTAAATCCCTTTTCCCAAGTCTTAGTAGTTTGATGAATAAAGTCCCAGTCTCCTTTTCTATTAAGCCAAGTGTGCCAGTCCGCAAATAGTACTTTGACGTGAAAGCCAGCTTTTTGAAGGTCTAAAAGTTTAGTCATTCCTACTAAATGTCCAAGATGTATCGGTCCAGAGGTCTCGTATCCGCAGTAAGTAACAGGATGCCTTTTATGAAGTAACTCCGAAATATGCTCTTCTCCTAATATCTCTGCGCAGTTTCTTTTTATTAGTTCAATTTTCTGTTCAGGTTTCATAGACGCTATAAAGTATAGGTTGTTAATAAATCTTGCTCTGTATTAAAAGTATCATATTTCAAAAATACCGGAACTAGTGTGAGTTCTTCTTGAACTAATATATTTTTCGATATCTCGCAAGTTGTCATCAACTTCAAATTTTCTTGATTCTGTTCTATAAAATAGTATTGCCCTGTTTATTTGTTCTCCTGCTATGTAAGAGAAGAAAGTTCTATGCAAGATTTCAGTTGGATTAATCTTTTTTGTACTTTTACGCATTTCAGACCAATAAGCAATTTCTGACAAAATTCCATTGCTAAATATGCTGGCTTAAGGTCTGCTCTTATTTTATCTTGTGACAAATCAGTTATCCAAAATCAAGACTCAAGCATTTCCTTCATTGGTTTCCAGTAATATGCTTTCCATCCTTGTGATATTGATGCAGCACAAGAAGCAGGAACTCCAACATGTGTAAATGTTAATATAGTTCCATTTTTTGTTTTTTTAAAAGAAAAAGTTACTATGGAAAAGTATTCTTTAGGCCATCCAGTCATCACACACTGCCATGCCTGGACTATTTTTTTATCTTTTACAAGTTCAAGGTTCTTGCCTTTTAATCCGCCTGAATAAGCTGAAAATTTTCCTCCAACTTTTCTAGATATATTAGCTTTGTCTCCTGTGAATTCACTATGTTTTCTCGAGTCCATCAAAGCTTCATAAACTTCATGAGAGGTTGCTTTGAAATTAACTGATTTCTTAATATTTTTTGTTTTGATTGATCTCATTTTCCCACCATTCTTGTTCAAAATAAAAATCTGAATAAAAAGATAAAATGTAAAATTAAAAAATTACATTAATGCCAATACCCCACCATTAATTAAGAGCACAACCAAATAATGAGATGAATTTATCAGATAAAGCTTCCATGGTTTTCCTTCCCATAAAACTACACCAGTCATTGTTGTTGCAAAGAATCCAAGCCAAATCCAGAATCCTACAATTGATCCTTCCATAAATGTAGATGCTTTTGTATATTCAATAAACATTGCAAGAACATAGTTAGTTACTACTGCCCCTATAAATGCTATTAACATTGTTCCAGCCATTCCTTTTTGTTTTTCTTTAATCTTTTTCTTGTCAATTCCTGCAGATTTCATCCACGAGTCTTGGAAAAGCATTTTAGAATACCATGCAAATCCAACTAGCATGCTAACAACTGAAGCTACTAATACTGCTACATAATTTACTGCCATAATCATCACCCTAGTTTTTTATAATGTTTTTTTTTAATAATATTTTCATTATTACTTAGGATTGGATGCTTTATAATTGTTTTGTCCAGAATCAGTATTAATTAATGTAATAGAAGCAGATTTTACAGTTTCATTAAGCATCTTTATCTTTTCATTACATATTAAAGATTCTTGTGTATAACCCTGAATATTTCCCATCTGATACCCCATAAAAAAGCCAGCCCCAAAAACTATGAATATGATTAGGAAGATTGCTGTTGTCTTGTCAAGTTTCATAATTTAAAATAAAAAAGAAGGAGGTATAAAAATTTAACTTCCCACCATTCTTCCTCGATAAGTAAATTCTCCTGATTCTTTGGCATAATCAAACCTGTGGTAGTTTATACTTGATCCAGGAATGCCTACTGTAAAAGATTCTGAATGACCATCTGGAAGTATCTCAGTTATTGGTTTTGTAGAATTATTTGTTGCTGCTTTAAATGTTTCATGAGTTCTTCTTATTGCAAGACCTTCGATTAGTGGACGTAATGAATCCAATGAAAAAGATTCGCCAACATCTAGTTCTTGAACTTTTTTAAGTTTTTCTTCTAATTTTCCATTTTCTCCGCTCATATCAACCCCTCCAATTTTGAATTGAATTTTAGTAAATCTAAACTTTAATCAAGGGTATACCAACTGATTTAAATCATTTTCGATATTGGAAACGTATGAGCGCAACCTATTTAAGCATTCAAGAATCTCATTATGATTGTGATTATATGACTCAGCCAAAGCTTCGGGACTTTATTCCTAGAATTTATCAGGAATCAATATTCGACACTGCATCTAGAGAAAATACCTTAGTTGTATTACCAACAGGACTTGGAAAGACTGCGATAGCAATGATGTTAAGTTTACACAGATTAGAAACGCATAAGAATTCTAAAATTATCTTTCTTGCTCCTACAAAGCCGTTAGCACAGCAGCATATCCAAACATTTACGAATCATCTTCCTCCAGATATCAAGATGGATCTTTTCACAGGAGAAGTTAGTCCTAAAAAGCGCGAAGAGTTATGGGAGAATACCCAGATAATTTTTTCAACTCCTCAATCAATAGAGAACGATGTTATTTCAAATCGTTTGGATTTAAAGAAAGTTTCATTGATGATTTTTGACGAGGCGCATAGAGCTACTGGGGAGTATAGTTATAATTTCATTGCAAAGAGATATGAGGAAAAAGCAGATTATCCAAGAATTTTAGCACTCACCGCAAGCCCTGGCAGTGATTTCGAGAAGATTACAGAAGTTTGTGGAAACTTATTTATTGAGAATATAGAAGTTAGGACTGATAATGATCCTGATGTCCGTCCGTATGTACAGGAGACTAAGACTACTTGGGTGGAAATTGATCTTCCTGAAGAGATATTGAATTTAAAGAAGAAGCTTGATGAGTGTTTAAAATCAAAATTACAGTTCATAAAAAGTTTTTTTCCAAAAGTTGAAATTAATTCCATCTCAAAATCCGAGCTTCTTGGATTGCAAGCAAGGTTAAGATCTGATCTTCTTGAAGCTAAAGATTTTGAAGCAATGAAAGCAATTTCAGTTCTTGCTGAAATCATGAAAATCGAACACGCTCTTGAGTTATTGGAAAGCCAAAGCATTTCAGCGCTCTCTGCTTATTTTGACAGCTTATGGAATGAATCTTTAAGATCTAAGACAAAGGCCTTGCAGAATCTTGTCCGCGATGAGTTATTCAAGCAGGCATATATCATGTGCAGGGCTTTGAATGAGAAAAAAATAGAAAATCCAAAAATTGAAAAGCTGAAAGAGATTGTAGAATCTGAAATAAAAGTTGAGAAAGTCGACAGGATAATGATTTTTAATCATTTCCGAGATACTGCGAGTGTTATTCTAGAAGAATTGAATAAGATTGAGGGAGTTAAGGCAGAGTTATTTGTAGGTCAAGCAAAGAGAAAAGATACTGGAATGACTCATAAGAAGCAAAAGGAAATCATTGAGAACTTCAGAAATGGCAATTTTAATGTTTTAATATCAACATCCATAGGAGAAGAGGGTTTGGATATTCCTAAAGTTGATGATGTTATTTTTTACGAGCCTATTCCTTCTGCAATAAGGCATATTCAAAGGCGAGGAAGAACAGGAAGATCTGAGAAGGGAAAAATAATTGTTCTTGTTGCTCGAGATACTAGAGATGTTGGCTACAGGTGGAGTGCTTTTTACAAGGAAAAAAGAATGTATCGTTTACTTGATGAATTAAAAATGAAGCGGGCTTCCATACTTAAAAAAAGATCTGTTGAGAACAAACAAAAATCACAAACAGTGCAGGCAAGCTTTGAAAAGTCTCAGCAGACATTACAATCTTATGAAGTTTGTAGTGTGAATAAAGAAAGTGATGATGAAGAAATCAAAAATAGATCAAAGATATCAAGCTCTTTGCCCTTACTAAAAACTGAGGTAAAAAATGATCCAGATCAAAAGATAAAAATTTACGTTGATGCTCGCGAGAAGAACTCAGCTGTTCTTAAAAGACTGGAAGAAATGGGAATTCAGATGTCTATTCAGAGATTGGATGTTTCTGATTATTTATTGTCTGAAAGAGTAGGAATAGAATATAAGAAATCAAAAGACTTTGTGGATTCTATAATTGACGGCAGACTTTTATCACAAGTAAAGAGTCTAAAAGAAAATCTTGAGCGTCCAGTCATTCTTGTTGAGGGGAATGTTTATAACGAGAGAAGCGTCCATCCTAATGCCATAAGAGGAATGATTGCTGCAATAGTAACAGGTTATGGAGTTCCGGTTTTATTTTCGGAAAATTATGAGGAGAGTGCTTATTATATTTACACAATTGCTAAGCGGGAGAGCAATACTAAAGAATACGGTTCTCCAAGCTTAAAGCCGATTTCTACAAAAGAATTGCAGGAGTTTATCATATCTTCACTGCCTGGAATCGGAATAGGTCTTGCAAAGCCATTACTAAGGCATTTTAAATCAATAAAAAAATTAGTAAACGCTTCAACTCAAGAATTGATGATGGTAGAAGGAATAGGACATAAGAAAGCCCAAGAAATAAGAAAGATTTTAGAAGAGGAATATCATGGTTAGGCACAAAATAAAATTCTTGCTATTTGATCTAAATGATACAGTCCTTAGGCACAGGCATTTTAATATTTTTATAAAAAATACTAGAATTTTTGGTTTTAAAATATTTAAGGCTTTGAAAGAATTCAACAAACTAAAATACGATTATGGAGAAGGCAAGCTTTCTGACAGGCAGATTGCAGAAAAGGTCTTAGAATCAGCAAATAAAAATAAAAAACTGGCGAAAGAAGTTACAAAAATCTACAGATCTAATGTCGTTGAGATGCCTCATATGTTGGATTTGCTCAAACAACTTAAGGAAGGAAAGAGATACAAAATAGTTTTGCTTGCAGGCGATGGTGTTGAAGGTATTATTTTCAAAAGAAAAAAGTTTCAACTGGACAAATACTTTGATAAAATTATCTGCACTTCAGACTTGGGAATTCATAAAGATAATAAGAAATTCTATGAGATATCATTACAGATGATCAAAGCAGAGCCAGAAGAATGCTTATTTATCGATGACAATAAAAAGTTCATTGCAACTGCAGAATCTTTAGGAATTAAAACAATAAGATTTCAAGGAGCAAGAAAGTTGAAGAGGGAGTTGAAGAGGTTTGGGATGTCAGATTATTGAAGTTTTAAATTTTTAAAGACCTCAACCTCTTAACTCTAAGTTCAATAGGCGGATGAGTTGAGAAGAGAGCAAAGAATCCTGATCCGATAAAAGGATTGACAATAAACAATGATGAAGTAACTTCATTTCCATTATGCAGTGGAGTTTTCTTATTTCCTTCTTCTAACTTTAGCAATGCTTTTGCAAGTCCTTCTGAATTATGCACTAGGCGAGCTCCTGTTTCATCTGCTATGTACTCTCGAGATCTTGATATTGCTAACTGTATCAATAAAGCGATTATCGGGCTTAGTATTCCTAAAATTAAAAGTTCTAAGTAGCTGTGATCGTTATTTTTATCTCTTAATAATGCTGCAACCCTTGCAGCGTAGACCATGAAGCTCTTGGCCTCTCAAAGCG
>CAZDUE010000069.1:0-8859 GCA_964508575.1 uncultured Methanosarcinales archaeon | reverse complement strand
CCTCGGAAGATTTCCGAATTTTCCGAATACTTTAAATAATACGCGGAGTTTCTCTAGATCATGAAACTGAGATTTTTCCCTCTTGATGCAAGCTATAGAGAAATGGACAATCAAGCAGTTATACATTTATTTGGAAGGTCTGAATCTGGCGAAAGAGTGATCGTTCTTGATTCAAATTTTCATCCTTACTTTTATGTTGAACTTAAAGAAATGAATGAAACATTTTTTGAGGAATTAAAAAAGATAAAACTGGAAGATAGAAAAAGAGGCATTTGCGAAGTTAAAAAATTAGATTATGAGGAACTTCTTTATCATGGAAGAAATCTGAACCTAGTAAAAGTTTATTCCAATCTTCCAAAAGCAGTTCCAGTACTTAGAGAATATATAAAAAAAATTGATTTTGTTAAAAATGTCTATGAGGCAGATATTCCTTTTGTTCGAAGATACTTGATTGATAAAAAAATAACTCCAATGATGATGCTCGATTGTACAGTAGAGGAAAAATCTCTTGGCTACAAGGCTGCAACATACTTGTGTTCTGAAATAATCCAGATAAATAATACCGTGGAAGAAACGAGAATAATCGCAGTGGACATAGAGACATACAATCCATTTGGAAAAAAAGTAATGCCTGAGCAAAATCCGATACTGATGATTGCTCTTTACGGAAATGATATCAAAAAAGTAATCACCTGGAAAAAGTTTTCAACACAGGAAGATTATATTTTTTTTGTAGACAGCGAAGCCCAGCTTATTGAGGAATTTGTAAAGACAATAGAAACTTACAAGCCAGAAATAATAACTGGATATTTTTCAGATGGTTTTGATCTGCCTTATATAAAAGTCAGAGCTGCAAAATATAACATTGCATTAAATCTCGGGCTTGATAATTCTCCAATGACTGTTGATAACAAAGGAGAATTTCCAACCACTCAGATAACAGGAATAGTTCATTTGGATATTTTTAAATTTGTCAAAAAAATATTAGGAAGAACACTTAATACAGATTCTTACAAGTTAGATCCAGTGGCTGAAGAATTATTGAATGAAAAAAAAGATGTCATCAATATAGAGGATCTTGCAAATGTTTGGGATAATAAAATACAAGAGCTTGATTCTTTTTGCAAATATAATATGCAGGATGCTGTCTTAACTTATAAGCTTGCGATAAAAATAATGCCTAATGCTATTGAGTTAGTAAAACAGATAGGAATAACTCTTTTCGAAATCAACAGAATGGGATTCTCTCAGCTAGTAGAATGGTACTTGATAAAACATTCAAGAGAACACAAACAGTTAGTTCCTAACAAGCCAGAATATAACGAAGTTAAAAATAGGATCAGACACTCGTTTGAAGGGGCTTTTGTATACGAGCCCAAACCAGGATTATATCATAATGTTGCAGTTTTTGATTTTTTAAGTTTGTATCCAACAATAATAAGCTCTCATAACATAGGACAAGATACGTTGAACTGTTCATGCTGTCATGGAAATAAAGTTCCTGTTGATGGAAAAAATTATCATTTTTGCAAAAAAACAAGGGGCTTTGCACCTTTAATGATTGAGAAAATAATTGAGAATAGAATAAACGTTAAAGCAATATTGAAAAAAGACTTGAGCAACCAAATGCTGCAAGCAAGGCAAAACAGTTTGAAGTTACTTGCTAATTCATTTTATGGATATCTGGGATTCTTCAATGCTCGATGGTACTGTCTAGAATGTGCTGAATCGGTAACTGCATACGGAAGATACTATATCAAAAAGTCAATATCAGATGCTGAAGCAAGGGGCTTTAAAGTTTTATACACAGATACAGATAGCTTATTCTTGTGGCTCGAGAATAAATCAAAACAAGAAGCATTGGAATTTGTGAAAGACTACAATGAGACACTTTCAGGATTGATGGAATTGGAATTTGAAGGGTTCTACAAATCAGGGATATTCGTATTCACAAAATCAGATTCTGCAGGAGCAAAGAAAAAATATGCTTTGCTCTCGGAAAAAGGAGACATAAAAATAAGGGGCTTTGAAACAGTAAGAAGAAATTGGAGCCCTATTGCGAAAGAAGTACAAGAGAAAGTTTTAGATATAATACTGAGAAAAGGAGACGGCAAAGAAGCTTTCAATTATGTTAAAAAAGTTATTGAAGATTTGCGAAGATCTCATGTGCTTCTTGAAAAAGTCATTATGACAACACAACTTCAGAAGGAAATAGATAATTACGATAATGTGGGACCTCATGTAGCTGCTGCTAAATTGATGAGAGCGAGAGGAGATTCAGTTTCACCGGGAACAATAATAAAATTTATAATAGTTAGAGGAGATAAGATTTTGCGAGACAGAGTAAAACTTCCTGAAGAATGCACAGAGCAAGATTATGATTCTGAATACTATGTCAATAATCAAATAATTCCAAGTGTTGAAAAAATTCTGAATATTTTTGGCTACAAGAAAGAAGATCTTGCAAAGTCAAAATCTCAAAGTAGTTTAGGAGATTGGTTTTAGGAGTTGTTTTATATAGTGATAGTTTATTAATATTAAATATGAAATTACTGGTAGTTATATCATTTGTATTGTTGCTTTTAGTTGGATGTAATGTGAAATCTGATGAAAAGAAAATAACATATAATGATTTAGATCCAGAATATGAGATACAGAAAATTAAGGATGGTCAAATAACTTATGAAAAAAAGAGACTAAGTCAAATATCTGAAGAGGATTTAACTGACGGAGCATTTGTTTATAGAACTGAATCTGGCGAACTGATAGTTACGGACATTTCTACTGCTCAGGATGGTGCCCTTGTTGCAGCTTATCCTCCACCAGATAAAGATCATATTATGAAATATGATGATCATACTGGTAAGGATCAATATTTTGTAAAATATGAATCATCTTTAATAGAGGATCCTCGTTTGAAACCTCTTGGAACTGATTTTTTTATGAAGGATTATGAAGTTAATGCGTATTGTGATTGGTGGTTGGAATCGTATCACAGATTAAAGGCATGCGATTTTTCTATCGGCTGTGAAATTGAAGCAGATCATTACTTTGAAAAATTATGCTTTACGAGGATAGCACAGTTAAAAAATGATGAAACTTGGTGTGAAAAAATAAGACTTAATTATGATTCTAGCTGTCTAAAGGAAATGGCCTGGCAAAAAAAAGATAAAAATGTTTGTTGGAAAATAAAAGGAGATGCTATAAGCTGTTTTAATGACCTGGCAAGGAGAACTGGAAATCTCAGCATCTGCAATGATGTTAAACCATGGGTATTATACATTTCCAATGAAATTGATAATTCATCATCCGAATCAATAAATAAGGCCGTTGAAAAGTATGCTAATAATGAAAGTAGACTTTGTTTCGAGGCTAATAAGAAATATAATGTTACAAATTTTCAACAGTGCCTAGGTTTGAGATTTCCTAATTCTTCAAATTGTTTTGAAACTGCAAAATACAAAAATCAAAGTCTTAGCTCTGGTGAATGTAGAAAACTCTCTTTTAAAAATGTAGGATATTGTCTTGGTGTTTTTGGAATTAATGGTGAGTATATGGAACAAGATTCGAAATATGGTCCTAATATATGTGATTTTGATACTTTTCCATCTGAAACTGAAATTCCAATTGCAGGAATGGTCATTTCAAAAGGAAAAATTAAACAGGGGAATTATTTTAGTGTAATGCCCATATTCGGGGTTAAGTTCTCATGTAGCGATATAGACTGTAGAAATAATCAAAGTCTAAATTTGACAGATGGACAAGGAGTGCTTCTATCAACCGAGAAAAGAATAATAAATGGTTCAACCAAATGTTTCGTAAAAAATGTTAACGCTTCGTACAACATCTCATCAAAATAAGTTTCTTAATCCGTCAATATCTCTTTAATGATTTCATAAGCTTCAGGATATTTCTCAGGATCAAGAACTTTTGAATGGAGATCTGTCTGCAAGTCATCAGTGCAATTTCCTTTTATCAGGAAATTTTCTGCATTTTCAAGATACGCACTTTTAGCTGTTACAATTCCATCACCTTCTCCTTCTTGCATAGTGCAGCCAACACTTCTTATTGCATAAAGTTTAATGCTCTGAGGTAAGTTTTTTGTGTTGAGTCTATTAAGAAATACACTATTTTCTTTCATATCCTCACATTCCTTTTCAGACCCTATCACTGAGCATAATTTAGCAACTCTTCCTGAAATTCCATGATTTGGAGTATTAACAGTTACTACTTTATTAATATCATTGCCTCCGAATAAGTTAATATACTCACGAGCAACTAAGCCGCCCATTGAATGTGCAACAACATTGACTTTGTCAGAGCCAGTTCTTGATTTAACAAGATCTATTATTTCTTTAAGCCGTATTGCATAATTCTCTATCCGGTCATATTTTTGAGCACTTACAGTATAGCCCCCAAGATCATAGTAAGTTATATAATAATAGCTTGAGCGAACACTTATGGGCTTGCCAATCTTACCCCAAGATCCTGCAGTTAAATTTTCAGGATTCATCTTCAGATCAAGCTGTCCTGCATCAATCATTGCATTGTCCTGCTCTAGTTTTTCCTGAACCTTTGTAAAGAGATTCATTGAAAATTCAGGATTGTTCTGATTATTTATCGAATGTCCATGTATGAATATTGTTGGAATGTTTTTTGAATTATTACAAATCTTACATTCTTGAAATACACAGCAAATATCATTGTTTGGTTGCAATGATGTTGATAATTCTACATCTATTTCATGCATTTGATCATCAATAATCTTGAGTTCTGAAAAATTAGTTATCAATAATATTTTGGTTTGATTCGATTTGACAGGATTGTTAAATTGTTTTAAATTATCAGACCTGCAGTTTACTGATCTGTAATTATTAATTTCATTAAATGTGTTGTTAAACTCAAGATAAGCCAAAGTATTGTTGGAATTATTTTTCATAAGTTCTTTCTCTTTCTTTATTTTATCACCTAAAACATGCAGATTAGAGCATATTGAAGTGTTTAATGATAAATCAGCCATAGATATGTTGTTGATGCTTAAAATGCTGATACTGTTCTGCATTATGATTTTTCCTCCATGGGTAATATTTTGAAATCTGATGTTCAAGATATTCAGCATTCTCATATCATCATCTAGCTTTTTAGTTAAATTTTGCTCTGAAAAAGAGACATCATTTTTTAAGACCAAATAATCATAATTAATACTTTCAGATAAGAGCTCAATATTTTCCAGATTCTTCAAGTTTTCAATATTAAGTTCAGATAAGTAAAATGAATAAGAATTATTCAAAATGGTCAAGTTAAAATTTTTAATCTTCTGAATGTTGTTATTTCTCAGGTTTATAATTTTCTTGGCTTCTGATATTGATAAGTTGATATTTTCAATTCTTTTTTCAGCATTTTCAATATATTGTTCTGAAAAAGTGCTGTTAAGCGATAGATATTTTTCTTCTTTCCATAATCTTTTAATCTTTTCAACCTTGGCTAATTCAGAATCTATCAATTCTTCATGGCTCATGAAATCTTTAACAATGTTTTTTTTCTCAATTACAGAATCAGGAATTCTATCAAGAAGGGATCTGCTTTGTTCTTGAAGCATTATTTCATTTTTGACTTTGCTCAGGAAAGCATCAATTTCAGGATTTATTTTGGAAATTATATTTTTTTCTTTATCTTGCAGTTCATAATCTACAAAAATTATTGAGGATTTCATCCTTGCTTTTTCATCAGTGAAGCATATCAAGGATTGCATATTTTTACATTCTGTTTTGAAGCTGTATATTTTTTCCCCTTGTCCATTTTCAGGAGTGAGTATTGAATAATTCTTATCAACTTCTTCATTATGATTCAAGATCTGATTTTCTACTGATAACACAGTATTACTGCTCAGATCAATCAATTTGAATTCGCATACACTTTTGCATTCTGCGAAATTATCATTTTGGATTTTAAAGTTCAAGCGAACATTTTCATTGTTCTTTACATTGAAATTTTGCTCAAGAGGAGTTAATTTTATCTCGAGCTCATCGCTAAGATTGAATCTTAATTTTATTCCGAACAAAGAAGCGTAGATTATTAGGATGATGCTCAGCAAGGCAATAATTATGAATATTATCTTGCCTCTGGTGTTCTTCTTATCCTTTTCAATCAGTTCCTCTTTTTTATTTTTTACCATGAGTGAATAAGCTAATTTTATGGGCAAGTAATAGCATAAGGTGTTGTTTCTATTTGGCTTGCAAGAGTATCAGCCATTGTTTTCATGATCTCGGAAATATCTTTATTGTCGTATGAAACTGCACTATAGATTATTCTGGAAACATGAGATCCACTATATATATCATCATTCCCTTCATACTGTTGATTGTTATATCGTTTGTTGTTAGTTCCAGTACAGTATGACTCTCTTGCCCAGTCAGGTCTGGCCTCAAAAGTACCGCTTGTTTGATACTGTGCTGATAAAAAAGCGGTTTCATAAATAACTGAGCCGTCATATTCCTTCTTACCTGTATTTCTCATATAATCACAAAACAAGTAAGCTTCGTTACCCCATGATCCAATGAGGTAGGGAGGAATATACTTTTCTGGCTTTTTATCAATATCAGGAGATCCCAGCGTAAATCCTCCATTACCTTTAGGACATGAAGGAGCACCAGAAACTACCTGTAGGTTATCCTTATTTTTTGGTTTGTCCTTTACGACAATCTTAACAGGTTCAGATTGTTTCTCATCTTTGCACTGCCACCATACACATACAGAACTGCACACAACTTGATATGATGAACTTCCTTCAGTTCCATAATGGATGGTTGTTGCTTTAGGTTCGTGTTTTTCACTAACTGCCAAGGCAGAGTCACAGCCCCCTTTTATAGTTTCTTGGAAGCTGTAAGGTTCGTCTGCTTTGAAATCAGTGATTTCCATTATATTGTTGACAGTAAATCCTTCGTGCTGTTTACATGATATTGCAGTATTATCTATCAGTTTCTTGCATTCATCTGCTTTTAACAGTGCTTCAGGATTATCTTGTATTTTCTCTTTCCATTCTCCAAATGTCCCTCCTGTCTCAGTTGTTTCACTAGGTACAGAAGCTGTTTGATTACAACCAGATATAATTATTAAAATAATAATTAACATCAGAATATTTCTTGCTTTGACCATTGTAAAATAAAATATTAACATCCTTATTAATTTATCTGCATATGGGAGTACAATCACAATATGAATAGATATTTTAAATAAATCATTTTTGGCAGTCCATCTTTAGTGCGATTCGTTGGGCATAAAAGCCCTTCTCTTTATTATGAAAGGGGCAAAAATCACTTCACGTGAGATAATTATTTAAATCTCTTCATATTTAATTACAACATGGGCAATACAACTGAAATTCAAGAATTATATACTAAAAAAGCAGATTTATATCATAAAGTTTTTTTTGATATTCTCAAATATGATAAAGCGGTTCAATCATTCTTCCAGAAAGAAAACTATCTACGTTCACGAATAAAAGTTCTTGACGCAGGTTGCGGTTCAGGTCTTATAACAAAAACACGATTAGACATTTCAAAAGAAAAGAAAATCAACGAAATAACATTTAATGCATTTGATCTCACAAAAAACATGTTGGATTTATTTCTCGAAAGGATGAAAGCTAATAAAATAAACAATATTGAATTAAAAAAAGCTAACGTTTTAAAACTAGGTATGCTTCCTAAAAAATGGAAGAATTATGATCTTATTGTATCATCTGCAATGTTAGAATATTTATCAAAGAAAGAAATTGAAATAGCTTTAGCAGGACTAAGAAATTTGCTTAAGAAGAATGGAACAATAATAATTCTAATCACTAAACGTAATTTTGTAACATACTGGCTTGTAAAGAAATGGTGGAAAGCCCAGACATACAAAAAGAATGAAATTCAAGAATTATTCTCTAAAGCTGGATTTAAAAATATAAATTTTAAACAATTTCCATCACCATATAGGCATCTTAATCATGGTATTTTGATTTTAGAAGCTAAAAAGTGAATGGATAAATTTTGTCCATGCTTCAAATAAAATACAATATTACTGGAATTAAAAGACAGCCCATGCACTGGCTTTTTTGGGTTTTGAAATATTCTGGAAGCAATCCAATAACTGAAGAGACAACAAGAACTATGAGTCCTGTTAGTCCTGTTAATATTATGACAAGCAATGTTACAAAAATAATTATTGAGATGCATAAAATTCTATAATTTATTTTATTTATCACACTTGAGATCCTTTTTGAAAGTTCTATTGAAAGAATTATTGAAATTCCTGAAGCAATCAAAGCAACTGCATAAAGCACTATTATCATTTTGACATCTATTTTATCTATAAAGTGGCTTATAGCAATTATTGAACCATTCCTTGCTTTTTCTAACGTATAAAGTGAGATTAAAGAAGATGCCATTGCCACAGTTCCTATTCCTCCTAAAAGAAAAAGATAGCTTTCTGTTGTTTTTTCTCGCGAGAATCTAGTTCCTATTGAAGCTGCATGAGCTGCTCCAAGACCTGGAAATATTGTTGTTAAGCTTCCTGAGAACATTGCTATTAAACCTTGAAGGGGAAATATCTCATATGTTTTATTTTCTATTTTTTGTTGAGGAACTTTAGGATCTGAAGAAAGACTGGTTATAAGAGTGCTAATTCCAAACAATCCAGACAGCATTGGAAATAAAGGGTTTTCCATATTTAATTTGAAAACTAAAACCCCTAAAATTCCCGAGATTAACATGACAATAAGTGCAGAAATTTTGTCTTCTTCCTGAAATAAAATTATTAAGAGCATTCCTATAAGCAGGATAGCAATATACTTTTGAGCTGACAAGTATATGAGTG
>CAZDUE010000068.1:7707-8910 GCA_964508575.1 uncultured Methanosarcinales archaeon | reverse complement strand
TTCTGAGCTTTTCGGAGTGCCTATTGCATTTTTAGGATTCACCATGTTCCTAGTTTTAGGATTGATGGTGATTTATGCTTCTGAAAATTTTGATAAAAGAAACATTACCCTCAAGATAATATCAGTCATGCTTTTTTTTGGTTTTGTCTATAGTGCTTATCTCGTCTATATTCAGAAATTTGTTCTCAAAACGTATTGTACTTTTTGCATTGTTCTTGATTTATTAATACTTCTAGCTCTTATTTTGTCGCTTCTGGCTTTGGAACGCATTAAAATAGACAATATTGAACTTAAAGAAAATATTGCAGAGGATGTATTATGAAGAAAAAATCAATCATTGGATCAATTGTTAAAAACTCTGGTTTAAATAATTCTAATTTAAATAGTTCTAATTTAAATAATTTTAAGGATGGTTTGAAAGTTAATTTAGAGGCAAAAGAACTTAATGATGCATTAAAAAAAGAGTCTCCTTTTATTTATGAGATGCTTACTGAATATGGAAAACAAGCTGCTTTTCCCAACAGAGGGATACTTGCTCAGTCAGAAGAAGCAAAAAAAGCAAAGCTGAATGCTTCAGTAGGACAAGCTTTTGAAAATAATAAAAGCCCCATGATTTTAAATGCGCTTTCTCAGCAGATTAATCTTTCAAAAAATGCTTTTTTGTATTCTCCAAGCTCTGGCCAAAATAATCTCAGAAATGTTTGGAAAGAGATGATTTTAAAGAAAAGCCCATCTATTGTTTCTTCAGCAAAATCAAGCGATTCAACAATAAGCATTCCTGTAGTGACTAGTGGGATAACTAATGGTCTTTACTTGGTCGGCAGATTGTTTGCCAAGAAAAAAATCATAATTCCTGATATGATGTGGGAAAATTATCAGCTTATCTTCAATGATTCAGAACTTGAAACATTTCCTCTTTTTGAGACAAGATCAGAAGATGGAAGATCAGATGATAAAAAAGAAAAAAGAGAATTTAACATTAGAGGATTTAACATTTCTGGATTGAAGAAAAAACTTAGTATTCCAGGAGATAAAGTGATATTGTTGAATTTTCCAAATAATCCTACTGGATATACTATATTAAAGAGCGAAGCTGATCAGATAGCTCAAATAATAAAAGAGTGCGCTGACAAAGGAGATAATGTTGTTGTCATTATTGATGATGCATATTTTGGTCTTTTCCATGAAATTGAAATATTTCAT
>CAZDUE010000068.1:6459-7697 GCA_964508575.1 uncultured Methanosarcinales archaeon | reverse complement strand
GAGTCAATTTTTTCAAAACTTTGCTGTCTTCACGAGCGAGTTTTAGCAGTTAAAGTTGATGGAATCACAAAAGAAATATTTGCATGGGGTTTAAGAGTTGGCTTCATAACTTATGGTTTCAAAGGAATGTCTGAGAAAACAGGAAGAATACTGGAAAATAAAACAGTATGTGCAGTTCGTGCTACAATATCTAATGTTTGTACTCTATCACAGATGATGGCATTAAATACTTTGACTTCTGAAAATTTTAACGAGTCAGTTCACGAAAAATACGCAAGTATAAAAGAAAAGTATGAAACTGTAAAGATTTGTCTTTCAAAAAATAAAAAATATTCTGAGTTCTTTGAGCCAATGCCTTTTAATTCAGGATACTTCATGTGTTTGATGTTAAAGAAACATGATGCTGAGAAAGTAAGAAAAATTTTGATTGATAAGTTCAGCACAGGAACAATCGCTCAAGAAAAAATAGTGAGAATAGCTTATTCATGTGTTTCAACAGATGAAATCCCAAAAGTTTTCGAGAACATTTATTTGGCTTGTAAAAGTTTGAAATGAATTAAATATTGAGATGAACAAGCTGGAAAGTAAACTCCTGATTTTTGTCTTAATGATTGTTTGTCTTAATGAATGTTTATCCTGCTGATAGTTTGTATTGGTTGGTGTTTGTCTTATTTTCCAGAGTTTTGTTTTTCCAATTAGCAATTTTTGAAATTTCTGTACGCTTCCTGCAAACTTTAATATACTTTCAAAGATTACAATATTCTATGAAGATAAACGAACAGAAAGAGCCGATAAGTGATCAAAAACTAAAAGATCTTAAAGAATTGATCGAGAATAAGGAGAAAGAGATAGCTGAAGCTAAAAAATTATTAGAACAGTATGAAAAAGGTGCTGAAGAAGAATCAATTGCAACAATTTTGAGGAAAGCTCAGAATGAGAACAATAAGAATTGGCTTGCTCAACAAAAGTTAGAAGAGACAGTGATTGAGCAGCATATTGAGCAGCAGGATTCACAATCAGAACAGGAACAAGTACAAGCTGCTTATTTTTCTAAAACTACTCCTACATATTATCTTTCAAGTATGGCTAAAGATCTCATGAATGAAGGTTCCTTGACTGAAGAGCAGTATTTAACTCTCAGAGGAATCGAAAGTGTTGCTAGAAGAAAACTAGAAGATGTTAAGTCAGGAGAATACACTCCTTCTGCTGATTCTGTTATCGAGGAATTAAGCTCTTTA
>CAZDUE010000068.1:0-6449 GCA_964508575.1 uncultured Methanosarcinales archaeon | reverse complement strand
ATAATAAGAAATGTAATAAGAAACGTATATAAAAGGCGTCTTACATAATATTAAAAAGCAGCTGTATTAAGTAATTTAAGCAGTAAAAAGAGGTTAAGCATGTATTTTAATAATTATTTCCACGCAATGGACTCAAGCTATTTTGGTCCTGGACCTGAGCAAAAAAATATTGAGGGAAATATCAAGATTTCTTCATCAGGAATTGGTAAATCTATCACAGAAGGGCGAGCAGGAGGCGGAACTTTTCTTGACAGTTTAAAAAGTGCTATCTGGGAGGGAGCTAGTAAAGTTGAATTATCTACGCAGATGGAAGGTCAGGAGCCATTTACTGGAGCAGAGTCTTACGGTAAAACCGGGCGAGAAGAATTAAGAAAAATGGCTGAAGTCAATCAAGTAACTCTTACTTCTGTTCACAGTCCTTCTAATATTGGCAACTTGTCTGGATTTGCTGGTGGTGAACGAGGATTTGAAGACACTTATCGTGAGTTAGCAGTTAATGAAGTAAGAAAAGCCATTGAATTTGCAGGAGATGTTGGTGCTCCTGCTGTTGTTGTTCATACTGGAGAGTATCAGCGTCCTATCATAGAACAGAAATGGGCTAAAGATCCTGAAACAGGAAGGTCGATGTTTAGGCATTATGAAGAGGAAAAAGAAAGAGCAATTCTTCCTCTTGTTGATAGAAGAACAGGTCATTTAATTTCGCAAGTTAGAAAAAACCAATTAGTTGCAAGAGCAGAATGGAACCGTTATGAAGAAGGTTCTGGACTTTGGAAGAAATATGGTGGAAAACCGTATAGAGATGAAGAAGGAAACCTAGTCAGACCTAGTGACTATGTTGATTATGAAGGCAATTTTATTGAACGGCTTGAAGATCGTGTTCCTAAATATGATCCTGTAAAAAATGAGTTTATCGTTAGAAATTACACTTGGAAAGATTTTGAAGAAGAAGCAGAAATAAGAAATCAGCAGTTGGCAAAGAAATTAGGCAAATCTATAAATCAATTAACTGAAGAAGAGAGAGTTTCAGCTGAAGAGGCATTTATCCGAGCAACGACTGAAACTCAGGAAAAGATTGCCAAAGGTTGGGCAGGTATTCACTCCAGAAGTTTACGAGAAGAGTTCGCTGCACTTGAAGAGTTAAAGAAAACAAAAGCATTTTATGAAAAAATTGAAGCAAATTTAGGTCCTGAAGAAAAGTGGAAGTTAAGAAGAGAAGCAACAACTAAAGCTGCTAGAGGTATGCCCAGTAGAGAGGCATTAGAACTTATAAACAAATCTGAATCAAAACTGCCTTCTGAAATCATTAATGAGGCCTTACAAAATGTTCGTGAATCAATTGAGCGAAGCAGAGAAGCAGTTATTGGTCAGGAACAGCAAGTTCAAGAAGCTAAAAATGTTCGTGATAATGCTCTGCCTGTTTTCAAGTATGCAAAGCTTAAGACAACTCACAGTTACGCCACTTTAGGGATTCATGCAATGAAAGTCACTGAGGAAAAGCATGCAAAAAAGCCGATTTTTGTAGCTCCCGAACACATTTGGCCTGAGATGGGATTCGGCAGTCATCCTAAAGAATTAATTGAGTTAGTTCAGACTTCAAGAGATAAGATGGTCGAGTATTTGACTGAAAGAAAAATAAGAGATCCTTCTGGTGCAGTATATACTCCTGAGGAAGCTAAAAGAATTGGCAAACCTCAGCTTGCAGATACTTATAAAATGATTGATAACCCTTATTTTAATCCACGCATCAGCAAAGCTCAAGCAAAAAAAGAAGCTGAAGATCATATTAAAGCTACTTTTGATACTCAGCATTTGGGAATGTGGTGGCGCCACTGGGTTCCTCGTCCTGGAGAAACAATGGAAGCTTCAAAGCAGAGATTTGACAAATGGTACATGGAACAAGTCAAAGAAATGGAAAAAGCAAAAATTCTTGGTCATATTCATATTGTTGATGGTTGGGGTCGAGGGCATACACACTTGCCTCCAGGAGAAGGAGTCAATCCTATAACTACTGCTGTTGATTACTTGAAAAAGAAGGGTTATGACGGCGCAATTATTTCAGAAGCTTACGGCGAGGCAGGTGGAAATCAAAGACAGTTGACAAGAACTTGGGAGGCCTTTGGCAGTAATATTTATCATCCTATGGTTGGTCCTATAAGCATGGGTGGTGGATCAGGAAGAGGAGCTGGCTGGACAGATGTCTGGCAGTCTTATTTTGGAAAGACAAAAACTCCGTACTATGTATTTGGCCAGTATTCTCCGTCAGAAGATTGGACTTTATGGACTCAAGTTCCTATGGAGTGATCATAGCGATAATGATATGATTACCCTCGTCTTCTAATGATGCTTTCTGCTGCAGAAATTAAGCCCGCATATTTTTCCCGCGGTTCTGATTGAGATATTTTTATTTGAAGGTTAGTTATTGTTTCATCTAAATCCGTAATCCATTCTTTGAAGTCTCCTTGCTCTAATGCTAAGTTTCTTACTTTCTTCCAATCATTAACTGCATTTTCATATTGCATTAGTTGTGTATAAATTTCAGCGCGAGCTTGAAAAGCAAGCAAATTGTTCGGATCAAATTCAATGGATTTTGTATAATCAGCTAATGCTGCTTCTATATTCAAAGTTTTTTCGTAGGCACTTCCTCTTCCATAATAAGCTTCAGGATCAGTTTCGTGTCCTTCAATAGATCTTGTGTAAGCTTCAATAGCTTCAACTGGTCGATTTAATTCAAGCAGAGCAGCAGCTTTTACTAAATATAATTCTGAATTTTCCCCAAAAAGAAGGCATCCTTGAGCATGTTCTAATGCTTTTTCTGTTTCTTGTTTTTGCATAAGCAGATAAATAATTCTAATTTGATTTCCAATATCGTTAGGATCGTATCTTGCAGCTATTTTGAATTGCTCGAGAGCTTGATCAGTAAGAAAATCATCCTCATAAACTTGCCCTTTTTCATAATGTAATGCAAATAACGCATCATCCTCACCAGTAAATTTTGAAATCCCCCTATCAAGGATCTTATGAGCTAGTTCTCTCTGCTGTAATCTTGAAAGAGCGCTTGCTGCCTGAGTGTAAGCATCAGGCCTTTGAATGCTGTATAAAACGTTTAATGACAATGTCAATGCTTGTTTTGCATTTTCCATTAATTCATCATCATTACCTTCTTTTTCCCACAATTCTTGAGCTTGGGTCATATAAGATTCAGTTAGAACTGAACTAACAGGTATTGAGATTTTTGGACCTGATTGGATAAATTTTTCAACATCACCCAGAAGGTCTGTTAATTCCATTTTTTTTAAGAATCAAAAACTCTTATTTAAGACTTTACACTTAAGAACCTGAGAAATGTGAATAATTACCATTTAGAAAATTATTCAACTTTTATCCTTCCTAGAGAGATATGATTGAATAGATTCATTGAACTTATTCCTTCTTCAATTGATTTCAGGACAAAATCTAGAGCAACATTATGCACTCCATTAGTTGCAGGAGCTTCTAGTTTTATGTTTTTTCCAATTCCTGCAATGTCATGTTTCTTAATAGTTTCTATCCACGCAATTGTGAATGCAAATGCTTTTGCTTCTTCATTTATCATACTATTAAGAGAAAGATTCATAACATGACCTATTTCGTGTCCTGCTACAAGTAATACTCTGTCAAGATTGTCAGATCTTACAAATATCTCTGAAGGCATTCCAGTTCCTGTTCTATTTATCGCAAATCCTAATACGTGATCAGAATTATTTCTTGAGATCAAGAAATGCAGATTATTGAATTTCTCAGAATCAAGGACGTTTATGATTATGTCTTTTGGCAGTGAGAAGCCAGTTGTTTTGAAGAATGCTTCTTCTATGAATTCTCGAACTTCTTCTGCTTCTCCGATGAACTGAGTTGTTTCTCTATTCTGCCGCAAGAATATATCTGGAACAAAAATGGGCTCTGAGATTGCAGAACTTGAATAATATTCGTCAGCATAATCCTTTGCTTTAGCACTGCTGAAATTTCCTGATCCTTTATAGCTCATCGCAATTGCTTCAATTACAGAAGGTTGGAAATATTGTGAGGATACAGAATAGTTTGCAGTAATTCTTTCAATTCCAGTATAGTTTCCTGAATAGGATTGTCCACTAGAGAAATATAAACTAGAAGTAGAACTACTAAAAGAGTAAGAATGCTGTCCACAATATCCTGAATTGCACATATCAAGAGTGTAGTATTAGTTTGTTTAAAAATGTTAGTGTGCTCTTGATTATTTTTGATTATTTCTTGTTGATAGTGCTATTTTATATACTTTTAAAAAATCACATGACAATTCAAATTTAGGAGGGGATATTTTGCAAGCTTTAGAAACTTTGTACAATTTAGAAAGACCAGGATACTTTAATCCACATTTTTATCATAATCAAAAAAAAAAAAAAAATCAAGGATTAGATATTCCTTCTGAATTAAGAGATAGTTTTCCAAATCAAGGCATAAGATTGGTGCTTCATCATTTTGAGACTTACTATCATGCATTAAGCAGAGTTTCTGGAATGGCTCATGTTGCTACAGGAGTAGAATACATTCCTCCAGACAGAGTTAATCCTTCTGTATCTATTTTGTTGGTTCCCCGGAATGATACAACCAAAGAAATGAGATTTGTAGAGCGAGTTGTTTTGAATCCTTTGGATTTAGAAGGTCGAATGAGTAATATTGATTTAAGGAGCAGACATCTTTCTGGAGAAGCAGTTAAGTCCTTAGTCGAGCCGCATTTGCTTGAAATTCTTAAAGATTATTTATCAAGAACTTCAGATTAGATTTATCTTATGGATTGAATGCTGTTTAGTATTATTATGCTATATTATCATTCTCTCGAGAACACAATCATAGTATCTTCTTTTATTTTTCTTAGTTCTTTTATTCTGAATGAATCGAATATTTTTTTATTTGTTTCTATCCATTTTTTCCCATCTTGTAAAAATACAGGAGCAATAAAAACAATGAGTTCATCGACGATTCCTTCTTCTAAAAATGAAGTAAAGACTTTTTGCCCGCCTTCGATCATGACTGACATTATGCCAACTTTGTAAATTTCTTCAAGAATTTTTTTTAGTTCAAGGGTATTGTCGTTTTTATCAACAGTCATTATTTTTGCTTTATTCTCCAGTTTTGCTAATTTCTTAGGATCTGTTTTTTTTGAAGTAAAAATAATGATTGATTCTGTACTGATCTCATCAAGTTTATCCCTGTTAAATATTCTCGCATTTTCAGGAGTTCTTAATTCGCTGTCCAATATAATTATTTTCGGGTTTTTTCCATCTGTCAATCGTACGTTTAGTTCAGGATTATCTGAAATTATAGTATTCACTCCTACAAGAATTGCATCATGTTTTGCTCTTATTCTGTGGACTTCTTTTCTGGATTCTTCTGAAGTTATGTATTTTTCTTTCTGGTTTTTTGAAGCAATCATTCCATCTAAACTCATTGCAACTTTTAAAGTTACAAACGGTCTTTGCTTTGCAATATAAGTGAAGAATTTCTTATAGAATTCTTTGCCATAATTCTCCATAACTCCAAGTTCTACTTCTATTTCTGCATCTTGTAATGCTTTAATTCCCTTTCCGTAAATTTTTGGATTCTCATCTTGTACAGAAACATAAATTTTTTTAATGTCTGCTTTTATTATTTGTTCAGTGCAAGGGGGAGTTTTTCCTGCATGACAGCAAGGTTCAAGAGTTACAAACATTTCAGAATTTTTAATTAAATTCTCGTTGCCTTTTTTTCTTGCATCATTTAATGCCTGGATTTCTGCATGATTTTGTCCGAATTTTTCATGATAACCCTGTCCTATGATCTTGTCATCTTTTACGATAACACAGCCCACTTGAGGGTTTGGAGAAGCATCTCCTTTTTTTGCGAGTTCAAAAGCAATTTGCATGTAATATTCCGGATTTAGAGTCATGCATCAAAGATTAAGAATGTATTTTAAAAATGTATTGAATATTAAGGATCTGTTTTGTTGTTATTAGCCAAGTATGCAGGATCTGGTTTTTTGTATTCTGCTGACTTTTTCAAATCCGAGATTTCATATTTTTTTGCCTTGGGAACTCCGCCTATGTCCAGCAAGTATTCCTGTTCATCTAGCAGCATTTCAACAATTTCCTCAAAATCTTTCATTTTAGTGCGTCCAATCTATGGAAACTCCTTTTCCGCCTGTCAAGAATTTATGAACTTCAAGTCCTGCTTTTGCGCCTTCTCCTGCTGCAATTACTGTCTGCTTATAAGGAAGTTGAGTTACATCACCGCATGCAAAAACTCCTTTAGTTGAAGTTCTGCAGTGCATATCAATGATTATTTCTTTTTTCTCATTGACTTCACAAATTTCTTGAACCATGGAAGTATCTACAATATATCCTATTTCTAGAAATAGCCCGTCAATTTTTAGTTCTTTTTTAGATTTATCATGAACATTT
>CAZDUE010000067.1:0-8918 GCA_964508575.1 uncultured Methanosarcinales archaeon | reverse complement strand
ACATTTATATTAATCCTAATTTTTCATTATAATCATATGCAGATTAGAAAATTCAAAAAAAAATCAGCATAACACCTACAATTAACACACTTCAATTTCTCTAGTCAAAAAAAACAATATCTACATCAACACCATCAAGCTTATTAAATACCCATCTTCTTAGACCTTAAGAGGTAAACAATGAACATCGTCCAAGAGTCTTTTAAGCGTCTTTATCCTAACAAGGAATTATCCAGAGAATGTATTATTGAGTATTCTGGAAAGTTTTCTGATTTTAATGGAAATATTCGCGTTAGTCCTTGGAAGATTACTGTTAGTATGAGTAAAAAATGGAAAGACGTTGATCCTGAAATAACTATTGGATTAATCCAAGAACTGATTTGCAAGGTTTTCAAAACTAGAAAAATAAGAACAATGAATATTGATCTTTATCATAATTTTATAAAAAACTTGCATCTTTCTGTTTCAAAGACAAAAACAGATCCTATTTTGCTCGATTCTTTTAACAGTATGAACGAACTTTTTTTTATGCATGGTATTGAGTTGACCAATCTTGAATGGGGATCAAAGAATTTCCAGGTTCTTGGAACTTATGAATATCAAAGTGATACAATCACTATAAGCAGTGCATTAAAGGATGTTGACCATAAATTATTAGATTATGTCATGTATCATGAGATGCTTCATAAGAAATTCAAGTACAGTAATAAGAACGGCAAGAGCTATCATCATACTTCTGAATTCAAAAAATGGGAACGCAAGTATCCAAACTGGGAAGAAATGGAAAGCAGATTAAAGAGATTAAATAAATGGGGATTATGTTAAAATTAGTATTTTTCAATACTTTTTTATTCTTCGTTTCTTCTTTTTTCCAGTTATTAAGAAAAATATTACTCCTATTCCTAAGGTTGTTGCAATTGCTAAAAATATCCATCCAATTCCTGGAATGCTTGATATTAGTGCAAAAAATAACAGAGCTAGCGCGAATTGTATGAACACATTATTCGTTGGAAATAGTTTTTGTCCAATCATCATGATAAAATATATTCTTGCAGCAAATAATACAATCACGAAAAGAGCTAAAAGTATTATTGCAATCGGTATTCCAATTATTGTCACTGTGAAGAATATAATCATCACAGGGATCACGATAAAAGATAATAATCCTACGATTAATGACCAAAAGTATTTTTCCTCTAGAACTTCAATTCCTTTTTGTAATGGTTCTTTTGCTAATGTTATCAAGATAAATCCTATTGTCAGGAATATCAAGTATGAGAATATAAAATCCCAGAGCCATGTTCCTGGAACAAATGAAAACTCTGATGGTTCTTGTTCTTTTATGATTTTACCTTTGACTTTAGTATTTAGTTGAAGAGAATTAACATCTCCTGAATTTGCATTGCTTGAATAATTAAAATTTCCTCTTATTAAAGCATCAGGACCTAATCTGATTAAGTTCGCATCTATTGTTAAATCAGATTCAAATATTCCATTTATGGTCACTTCATCCGCTTCTATATGTGCAGGACCTTTTACTGTTCCATTGATTATTGCTTCTGTTGCAAACAAGTTAAGATCTCTATGTATGTCTCCTTTTATGAATACTTCATTCGCGAAAATAAGTGCCTCTCCATTAATATCAGAGTTTATTGAAACTTTTTGTCCTGCGATTCTTATATCTCCATTTACAGGAGCATTTATTGATATGAAAGAACATGCTAATGTAATATCCCCAAATACTGTTTTTACTGATTTGAATGACTGGCATAACCCAGTTATATCTCCTCTTGCTGTTGTATTTATCAGAACATTTTCTCCTGTTATGTATATGTTGCTGTTTATTTCATCTCCATTAAGATTTGAATTTAGATTTGAATTTTGATTTGTAATAAATAATGCTGATTGAACTGTAAAAGAGATCATAGGCAAAACTAAAATCAATATCAAAAAAATAAGCAATGAAACTTTGCCGATGTTTGTTCTTAATCTAATGATGTCCATAAAAATCCGAGATTTCTATGTAGTATTAAAAGATTGCTTAATCTCTCTTTAAAATTAGAGCAGGACAAAAGTAATCAATAAAAAATTGTTTGTCCTGCTATATTTAGTTGCGGTTTTCTTTATAACTAATTATTGTCCGCAACTAAATTCCCAAAAGCTTTATAAACAACAGTTAAAATCTCTGCTAATGTCATTCAGAGATTCAAAGATTAATAAAAATAATTACATTCAAAATAAATCAGAAGGTGGATTATGACAACAAAACTGGTTCCAGCAAATACATTGCAAAAAGGAAGATTTATTGTTATTGAGGGAGTTGCTTGCCGAGTAGCTAATACTCAGACTTCTCGTCCTGGAAAGCACGGGCACGCTAAAATAAGAATAGAAGCAATGGGCTTGTTTGACAATAGAAGGCGAGAAATAGTAGTCCCAGGTCATGATAATGTTGATACTCCTGTTATTGAGAAGAGAAATGCTCAAGTTCTTTATCTGCATGAAGGAAAGGCAAATGTCATGGATGTGGAGAGTAATGAAATCTTTGATATGCCTATTCCTGATGAAATGAAAGATCAAGTTAAAGATGGCGCAGTAATTCTTTATTGGAACATACTTGGTGAGAAAGTAATGAAGCAATTAAAGTCTGAAGGCGAAGAATAAAAACAATATGATAAATTTATTGATCTTAGGAGGTCATTTTTATGGTTAAATTTCCAGAAGCTGAAAAAAGGTTGTACAAGAATGTGTTTGTTTGTAAGAGCTGTAAAACTAAACTTAGGGCTCCTAACATGAAAGTTCTTGCTGGCAAAGTAAAGTGCAAGAAGTGTGATGCTCCTCATTTAAGGCCTGTTAGGAAGAAGTAGGATGTCTGAGTAGGGATTTAATAAAAGATAATCTTTTAAACAACTTATTATTTTATTTTCATAATGGATCCGAACATAATAGGAATGATTGTATTTGCTGTTCTTCTTGGAATATTTCTATTTTGGAAAAGAAAAGAGATTGCTCTTGAAAAAATAGCTTTTCCAGTTCTTTATCTTATAATGTACAGGACTAAGATTGGTCTTAAGACAATGGATTTTATCGGTACAAGATTCAGAAGATTAGTTATATTTCTCGGAGTTCTCGGAATAATTGTCGGATTTCTTGGAATGATTCTTATTGTTTATGTTCTAATCTATAGTTTTATTCAAATATTCACAGTTCCTAATGCTCCTGCAAGTGTTATGCCTGTTCTTCCATTTCAAGCAAAAGGTGTTTATTATGTTCCTTTCTTTTACTGGATAATAAGTATTTTTGTAATTGCTGGAATTCATGAAATGGCTCATGGTATTGTTGCTCGAGCTCATAATATGAAAATAAAGTCAAGTGGTTTTGCTTTCTTGGCTGTTCTTGTTCCTATAATTCCTGCAGCTTTTGTTGAGCCAGATGAAAAAAATCTTCAGAAAAAGCCGAAGAAACAGCAGCTTGCAGTTTTTGCAGCAGGTCCCTTATCTAACATCATTTTGACATTACTTATAGTTTTGATGTTCATATTTGCTTTTAATCCTATAACTTCAAAAGTCTTGGAAAATAAAGGAGTTACAGTAAGCAGTTATGCTTTAATCAATTCTTCAGCAGAAAAAGCAGGTCTTCCAGTAGGCAGTACAATCATTGCAGTGGATAGTAAATCTGTAAAAACTTCAGAAGATCTTGCAAATTCTTTGGCTTCTAAAAAACCAGGTGATAAAGTTAAAGTAAAAGCAGACAATAAAGAATATTCATTGGTTCTCGGAAAAAATCCTCAAGACTCAAGCAAACCATATTTAGGGGTTACTTTAGCACAGAAAACTGCAGTTAAACCAAGTATTATTACATCTTATGGAAGTTTTTGGCCTAACACTTATCTATCATTCCTTGAATTAATGAAATTCATCGCTCTCTTAAGTTTAGGAATTGGGCTTTTTAATCTTGCTCCACTAGGTCCTGTTGACGGTGGCAGGATGTTTCATACTGCTTTAATGTATAAACTCGAAAAACATAATGCAGATAAGATATTCGGATATGTCAGTATGTTTTTATTTGTGATAATAATCGCAAGCTTAGCTTTTAACTTTTTCAGATAAATCTTCAATAAATTTACTTAATCTTCCTAAAAAATCCGAACATTGACTGAATCTCTCTAGTAGTTATTGTTGTTTTTCCTAAGATTCTCTTCCATAATATTTTTTGAGTTTCTCTCTTTTCCTTAGTCTCGAACTCTGTTTTCTCAAGTTTCTCATTTATCAATTCTAACAATTTTTCTTTTTCTTTTCTTGAGGCAAGATTAAAATTTTCCTTAAACTTTGATTTTCTGCTAAGCTCGTACAGAATTACCGCAGCTGCATGGCTTATATTCATCACAGAATCTTTTGTGTTTGGAATATTAACAACAGCATCACACATTTTTAATTCTTCATTGCTTAATCCTTTTCCTTCTCTTCCGAATAATATTGCTGGCTTTTTGTATTTTGAAATTAGAATTGAAGCTTCGTCAATATCTAAAAAAGATCTTGTAAGGTTATAGTCAGTTCCTATTCTTCCTGTTGTTCCAATCACAATATCAAATTTCTTCAGTAATTCATTTAGTCTTGAAATATCATGCTTCTTTGCTTTTAGAACAATTTCTTTTGCATGTTTTGCTCTTTGGAAACATTCTTCATTTATATCTGCTTTAGGACTTACTAAAATAAGTTTTGAAAATCCGAAATTCTTCATAACTCGAGCTATTGCTCCAATATTTCCAGAATTTTCTGGCTGGACTAGGATTATTGTTGTTGTATTCATGGTTGACACATTTAAAGACATTGATAAAGAGTTGCTTTATTGCATTTAAATGTTGCTGATGCCTTGCATACGGGTCACAAAAGCTTCAATTAGGTTAGTTAGTCAGGAGTTAGCTGAATTTTACTATCAAGTAAAATTCCCTTTTTGCATAAGCCAACAGAACCTTTGGTTCTGTGCACAAAAGCGGAAACGCTTTTTGTGTTTTTTGTGGAGCCAGTGGCGACATCAAAAAAGCTTAAATTTATATAATAAACTTCAAATTATATAATTCCATGAAAAGAAAGATTATACAACTAGCAGGCAAGACATTAGTTGTTTCTATCCCAAGTAAGTGGGCAAAAGAGCATGGCTTGAAAAAAGGAGATGAAATTGATTTTGTTCCTCAAGGAAATCACGCAAGACTATTAATTCAGACTCATGAAGAGAAATTAAGAACTAGTGTTAATTTCACAGACATAGACAAAGAAGCTTTCAAGAACATAGTTTCAGCACTCCATAGAATTGGATATGATGAGATTGAATTATTGTATGATAATCCAGAATACGGGGCAGTTGTTCATGATATGGTGAAAGATACAATCTTTGGATTTGTCATAATAAACCAATCAAAAAGGAGCTGCACAATAAGATCTGTATCTCAAGAGGATGAAAAAGAATTTTTCAATCTATTAAAAAGAGCATTCATAGTAACAGTATCTCTTGGAGAAGGTATTTCTGAAAGTTTAAAGAATGATGATTACGCAAATATTCATGATTATATCTCTTTGGAAAAAGCAAACAATCAATTGACTAATCTTTGCGAGAGGATAATAATAAAAAAAAAGTCTTTAAGTTACAAAGATTCTTGCTTTTTCTATGTAATGTGCTGGAACCTTGAAAAGATAGCTGATGATTACAGAGATATATGTAATGTTCTTTCTTTAAGAACTGATGAAGAATCAAAGAAAGAAATAAAAAAGATAAACAATAGAAAAATTCATGAGCTGATTTCATCAGTAAATGATATTTTAAGGAAATATGCTGAATTGATAGGCAATTATAACATTCACAAGCTCGCTAAATTAAAAAAAGATAATCAGATTCATAGATCTGCAATCAAAGAGCTTATTAGAAAATCAACAGGAGATGATGCTCTTATTTTATCTTATCTTCTCAGCATTTCATCAAGGATTGACGGATTTATATCTTCATTAGTGGGGCTTAACAGCCATTAGTTCTTGTAACGAATCAATATTTAATGTTAACGTTTCATAGTGCTTTCTATGACGAGCGTAATGATCTGAGTACTCATCATTTATTCTATCAACAGACTCTCGTGATCTTTCAAATAATCCGTCTAGAATATAATGGCTCATAGGTCTATCATAAATTGGCTGAAACAGTTCAAGAGTTCTTACTATTACTCCGGATAAAACTTGAAGTCTGAATTGCTTCTTGTCTTTTATCATATCTAGTTCTTGATTTATTTCTTCTCTGGATTTTTTTAATGACTTCAAATGATGATTGTATCTCTCTACAAAATAGTCTATCATTTTATCTCTTAATTTTTCAGAAATATCAAGCATATAGATTGCATCACATAATCCTAGTGCTAATGGAGTTGCTCTTGAAGCTTCTGTATCAATTCTGTAAACTTTATCTTGTACAACCATTGTGTTTCTAGGATTATGATCTATCTTGAAAACTCTCTGAGAAGCTTCCAGATTTTGCAGTAGTGGAGATGAAGATATCTTGAGTTCTTCAATCATCTTATCTCCAACCACATCAGATAATCTTGATTCAATTGAATCCCATAAATTTCCATCATCATTTTTACAGAAATCTTTCGGAATATTAACATTAAGCCATGCTAAGTAGTCAATACTTTTTTTAAGCAATTTTTCATCAGTTATTTTTCCTTCAAAAGAAGTTCCTTGAACTAGATAAAAGATATTCGCATGAATTTCCCTTCCTCCTTGTTCATAAGAGACTGTTGCAAGGTGCTTTGATATGCCAAAATTTTTTTGATTTCTTAATTTTCTCGCTATTGTTTTATTTATCTCGACCTCTTGTTCAGCAGCTTCTAGAGTTTCATAATTTTTTATAGCCACTGAGACTTTACCAGCTGCTGATGAGATATAAGAAACGGAATTTTTACTATCAGTTAAAAAATCAACAACAAATTGGCGATATTGTTCTATTATCTGTTTCCATTTCTCTGTGCTTTTTTCAGTTTCTCCATTTAACTCTAATATTTTGGCTAAGAAAATTTCCATGTCCAAGCTTTTGAATTTTTTCAAAGCTGCTTCTGCATAAATTTTAGCAGAATCAAATTCGCCAAATGCTAAAGAATAACAAGCTTTTGTAATCAGTGAATCAAAATCAGATCCTGAATCATGAAGTTTATTCATGATATGATAAAACTCAGGTAAGAATGTTCTATCCAAGTACCTGTGAAAATCTGACAAAAAAGTATCTTGAGCATCAAGTGATCTTAAAGTAACATATATCATTCTCTGTAAATCAAAATACTCTTTTGAATATTTAGTTGGTTCTAACGTTTTTATTGACCTTAAATAGTGGCTTTTCAGACCATATTTATCACACAAATGTTCCGAATCTTTCTTACTATTAGTCATAATCATTTTTAAAACATCCCAATTATCATTTATTTTCCAGGGTTGTATTAATAATGTCAAAGCTCCCACACTAATGTTGTGCATATAATAAAAGACTGGAACCATAAGGATGGTCCTATAAGCATAATCTAACACACTATCTCCAAAAGGCATTGAAGCTGCATCAGCAAGAATTGTTTTTGAAAAGAAAAACAAAGGAAAGGATGATACTACTGCTCCTAGAATATCATAAGGAATAAGTTGAGAATTAGATTTTAAGTAAGATGAAAACTTTCCTTTTTCTAAGCTGTTTTTGAAATGAGCATAATATTTTCTGAAAGACTCACTAGAAGCAATCATGCTTAGATCCAAGAAATATCTTAAACCTGATTTATAAGGCCTTGGATCAAAAACAATTAGAGTAAGACTCTTTTCTTCAGCTGCAGCACATGCCTGAATAATTGCAACAAGCTGGTCAGCAAGATATAGCGAGGCAATACCTACGGTCATCAACGTAGCTTCTCGTATGAATATTCTGTTTTCTTTCAAGATTTTTTCAAGATTTCTTTTAACAGTATCATCTTCCTCAGTTGCTTCTTTTTCTTTGACTTTAGGAACAGGATTTTTTGAAAAACCTCTAAATTCATCAGTAAATGCTCTTATACCTTTTCTTACAATGCTGTTTTTTTTATCAAATAATTCTTTTCTTTCAATTGCAATTTCAAGCCCTTTTGAAACAACTGCAGGATTGTTTATTTCTTCAGCAGCTTTCTCTGCAGTTTTAACATCTCCAGCATAGGCACTTGCTAAGAAATAGAATTCTGGATAATCTTTTAGCTGTTTCCTGAAATTTTCAAGAATTTCTAGAGAAGTATCAAATGGAAGATCTTTTGTCTCTCTGAATAAAGTTTCCATTTCTGCAAGTCTTGTTTGAAACAGTATTTTCTTAGAGAAGTCATTAACTCTTCCAAAACTCCTTGTTTTATAAACATATAAAGCGCTTTTTTTTGCTTTTTCAATTAAGTTCATTTTTTCATGATAAGCAGGAACTCTTACTGACTCACTTAAGTTGACCAAAACATATGCTATTTGTAAAAAAACATTTTGGTCAGGCAAAGAAGAGGATCTGATTTTTTGCATCGCAGAATCTATCTCATCTTTGTATACAGCAGATCTCGCTCTATACATTAAAGATTTTTCCTGCTCTTCTGGAAAACAAGATTCATAAAGTGATATTAATCCAGAAAGTTCTTTTGCATTATTCCTTATTGCAAAGTCAATAACCTCTTCAAATTGTGCCTTGTCAGAAGAAAGTTTGAAAGATTCATAGTACAGTTCTAAAGCTTGGTTTGGTAATTTACTCATTGTGGTGTGCCCTTTTATTCTTAACAACTTAGCAATTGTTTTGTCCTGGTCTCCTAAAGGCAGAGCTTTTGCTTCTTGAATTAGAACATCTGCTTCAACCAAAATAGCTAAAGAAGCGCCAAAAGATTCCAGGGTTGTAAAAAATAATTC
>CAZDUE010000066.1:0-8986 GCA_964508575.1 uncultured Methanosarcinales archaeon | reverse complement strand
CATTATTCTCTTTCAACTGGATATAATTTATCAATTTTGAAGTGTTTATTGAAACATTTTTCGTTGAATTCCCAAGCCTGCTTATATTAACAAGAATTCTATTATTTTGAAGCAAGAAACTGTTAGGATAAACTTTTGCCTTTACTGTAGATCCTGATGAAACAATAACATTTCCTTGCCTAACACTAGATCTGGGCTCAACAAGCTTGGACTTAGTATCTAACTCGAGAGAAACTTCATCGTTATCAATGAGTAAATCACCATCCAAATCAACAGTAACAATCCTCTGGCTTCCCGGACCTTCTGACGCTACTTCTCTTATGTATTTATCAACTCCTGATAAAGAATCTTTTGATTTTGTTAAGACACTATTATCTTTCACTTTATTTAATACAGGAACACCGGCTTTAAGAACCAGAGCAATAACTCCTGCAATGACCAAGACATAAAGAACAGCAGAAATCCAAATATCTCCTTTCTTGTTCTTATTCAGGAAACTCTCAAACCCTCTTTTTTGATTTCTTGACATCTGATTCATTTTATTGCAGTTTGTTTAATAAATTTAACTATTATCAGAATTAAAACCAGCAATACACAGTTCATGATGCTTAATCTTTAGAAAAATCACTTTCATTTTCTTGTTCATAATCTTTCCCGCACTTGGGACATTTAACATGATGATTTTTTGATTTCATGACAAGATTGCAGTAACCACACACAAATTCTTTTTCTATATGCAGCTCAGACTGATATCCAGCAATTGGCTCGAATTTTTCTTTCTTATTTTGTTTATTTCCTTGTTTAGTTTCTTGCTCTCTGCCTTCATTGACTTGCTCGTTATCTTCTTCAGAATATTCAGGGTGCATACATAACAATATAACAAGAGAATATAAAAGACTTGCCTAAACCGGGGGAAGAGCCAGAATTGTTGATACTCCTTAAAACTCCTGTAGCGTATTAAGAATCATTTTAAATAAACATTATCATGATGATCGTAATCTTCTATTATCACATGTTTTTTATTTTCGTCAACAGAAAAAACAAGCACAAAGCTTTTGTCAATATGAATTCTTTTAAGATGCTGTAATGGTCTCCTCAAATTCTTATAATGCTGAGGATTTTGTCTAATTTCTTGAATTTTATTTTCTATTATCAGAAGCTGTTTTGGATTTCTTTTAGCTAATTTTAAAAAAATCTTTTCAACACTTTTTCTTAAATCGTAAGAATACATTTTATATTCCTACTATTTCAAACCAAAATGCTTTTTGAAGTCTGCAACTTTCACAGTGTTTTCTAGCTGTCGCTTCCTCATTTTCTCAATGAATTCAGGCTTAAGTTCAGGTTCTAATATTTCAGAACCATAGTCTAGAATCACTAGTTCTAGTGCTTTAGATTTATCTTTAAGATTATGCTTTGCTTTTACAATGTTAAGTATCTGATTAGCTTCTTCTGAAATGTTTATCATTGCTTGAACCATATACATCACCCATACTTAGTACATACTTAGTATATATCTAGAATATATAAATGTTTCTGATATCAGTTCACTTAAAAAAAATCAGTAGTGTTAGACTGCTCGTAGTCTTCCAGCCGTTTACAACCATCAACATTACAGATCTGCGGATAACTATTGCATCCTTTCGGATATATAAAAAATGTTGCGTTCTGCAAGAGATTTGGAAGTTTTGCATTGATTCTTGCCTTTCGTCCAATCTTAATAGTAGTATTGTCCAAAACTTTTTGTGCTCCTGACTTTATCTCAAGTCCATTAATATCCAAGTCAGAATGAACTGCATTCTCAATCAAGAATGAAACTTGGTTGTTTGAATATTTTAAGTCAGAAACATAAACAGAGTAGCCAATGCATTCAATCGCAGTCTTTCCATTGGTCTCAGTATAAGCTGTAGTTCCTTTATACACATTAGAGATCCATACTGCAATATACAGTCCAAGCATAACGAAAATAAGAAGAAGAAAAACCATCAAGGATTTAGTCATATTAGAGTTTGCTTTTTTTGGCTTCATCATTTTAAGCCCCTTGATAATTTATCCCTTATATTGTCTTCTTCTGAAACTTTAATGTTGCTCATGAATGTTTTTAATTCCAGAATAAAACTTTCAGAATCGGAAATTGCTTTTTTTACAAGATCCGATGTTGGTTTTTCCTGAATATCGACATAATACTGGCTGTCAATTCTTGATTTTTTTGCTTCCTCTAGCATTTTAGCTAGTTTTGGCAGTTCAAAAAGTTCTTTAAGAAGAGTTATCGATCCAGTGTGATTTTCAGACTTTATGCCGCACTTAAAGAATAATGCTAAAACACAATCATACATGGCATAATAAGTATCAATAAGTGCATTTTCATGAATTAATTCTTTGAACAATATTTTAGCAGATCTCAAGCAGTTTTCAGATTTTATAAGGTAAGTATGCTTAAGTTCATCCGACTTTTCTACTAATTCCAGCTTTCTCTGTTTTGCCAATTTAATTAAAAAGATGTTCATAAAATCTGTCCTCTCCATCAAGGATTATATGATTTTTTATTATCTCTTTAATGAGAAGTGAATCTTTGTTGAACTTCCCTATTTTTACACTTAGTTTCGAGTTTATAGCTTCCATTTTTTTTATTATAGATTGATCCTCAGTTTCTATGTAGATATCAATATCGCTTTCTTTTTTAGGAATATTTTTTGCATAACTGCCGAACAGTATGATCATTCCTGTTTTTTCTGAGCTTAACTTTTTGACTATCTCCTCAAATAAAGGTTCTAAATTAGGATATTTTTCAAATAAGTTTAAAAGCTTAAATTTTTCCATAGCTTCAAGCATCTTTTTGGATTTTAGTCTTTTATTTATGAAATACTGCTTGTTTTTCCCGATTACTTTAAAATCAACAATTCCTCTTTTCTCAAGAACTTCGAGTTTTCTTATCACTGTTGCGTGAGGTATTTTTATTTCTTTTTCTATTGCTCTTATGTGCGCCTCACTTTTTAGAAGGCATCCTAAAATTTCAAACTCAACTTTGTCTCTTTTTTGGACCATATCATATCATAAATGAACCATCACTATATAAATTTAACTGTTGCGCGAAACTTGGAAATCAAAATTTAATAAATCTGATATTTCATTTACACAACGGAACATCTGTCTTTACTAAAGAACTCTTGACGCAAAGAACATCTTTTCCCCCAACCTTGATCTTTGGCTGGAATTCTATTGAATCTACTTCGCCATAAGTTGTCTTATCATAGGAAACATTGAACTTTTGGAATCGTCCTATGTTAACAGTTGAATTAAGCTCTACGAACTTCTGAGTCTTGTTTCCAAGAATGTTTAATTGGATTCCTTCTACTTTTACACTGCCCATATTCTGTATTACAAAGTCAATAACATTAGTCTTATTGTTAAAGCACAACTTGGGATTTTTATTTATCTCATAAATCTCAAGAGAGGGATCAGAAACGCATTTTATATCAGTACTTGACTTTTGACCAGCGTCTCGAGCAGTTTGGTCAACATATTTAGAACCCCAGTTCATTACTACTGCTCCTAAAGCGACGGCAAATGCAATTAGTAAAACTGTAGCAATAAGAGGAGAAACAGCTCTTTTACCAAATAGCCGGAATCTTTTTCCAGAAGTTTTAATTTTAATATCTCTATTAGTCTGAGAGCTACTCACTTTTTCACCTCTTTTTTTCTCGACAAACTTAACTTTTTAGATTCTATTGATCGAATTATGGGTTCTGAGTCATTCTCAAAATCCAAATGGTCAAAATTGCCACTTTTAATATACGATATCATCTTATTTATATGTCTTTCCTCTTCTCTCATTGTTTTTATATAAGGAACAATGCCTATGACTAGAACAATAAGACCCATTATGATGAGCAGATTAAACAAAGATTGAGTGATGTAGCCATTAACAAACCCAACAATGCTTATAAGCAAAAAACCAAAATAAAGGATTAATGCTTTATTAAGAACGAGCATTGATTTCTCTCTGTTAAGCTTGGACTTTTCAATTTCCAAATCAACTATTGCTCTCTCAGAACTGCTTAACGGTCTCACTTCTTTTACCTCTTTTTTTACTCTTTAACCTTTAATCTTTTTTTACTGCATGGCAAATTATTCAAGTATTGCAAACTTTTACATTTGCAGCAGCAATTTTCTCTGTACAAAATATTAACTCATTCTTGACTTTTCTGAATGGGACAACTTCAACCTGGTTAATTGCATTCTGTTTTGCAACTTCTATTGTTTCCTTTCTTCCAGGATCAATTGTGATATTTTTTTCCTGAATATCTGCTTGCTCAAGGACATTATACATCCTAAAAAGCATCCCATCAACTCTCAGATCATTATTATTTGATATATTTATATATAAAGTTTGCGAATCTTGGCATACTGAATCAATTCTCACGCTGATCTTTCTGCATTCTGAACCTTCTAACCGCTTTGCAATATCTTCAGAATCTGACTTTGCAAGACCTACAGACCACTTGTAAATGATCACAGATAGAATGACTCCAAGCAAAACTAGAAGCACCCACGAGATCCAGATCCCTTCTGCTTTTTTTGAGTTTATCATTTTGAATTTATTTTGAACCATTTTGAATCATCTTGAACTATCTTGAATTATATTGAACTCATCATTTGAATGTTATGCTATTCGCACCTGCAGCCGTTCAGTATTATTTGAAGCAATCAAAGCTTTCACTCCTAAATCTTGCGTTGAGATATTATAATCAACATTAAAAACATTGATCTTTATTGAACCTTTCTTCGATATAGTGACATTAGAGCCGCCTGCTATGACTGTTGAATTTATTGAGCTTATTTTAATTGTTCTAGTCATTGAGTTTTTCACAAAAATATTTTTTTCAGTCCTTACAATATAAACAATTTCAGCGTTGCTGTCTATTGTTCTGGCATAACTGCTGAAATCTGACGCGAATAATGAAACAAACTTTGTTATATTTGTTCCATTTCTTAAAGCATAATTGTAAACTTTGACACTTTCGGACTGGAAATTTTCTCCCAATGTCTTGAGCTTATCTTCTTTCTGGTTTAATTTTCCAGAGGATAAAATAATCCCTGAAGCTAAAAGCAATAGTATCATTGCTGTAACAATATAATATTGTGATTTTTTGGAGTTGATCATTTTATTTTTTTTATTAATTGCATTTACTGAAGTACAACAAAACTTTCAGTTTTGAGCCCATTAACCATCTCGCTTCGCTCACCGTCCAATGGACAACAAAAATCAATCCTTAAACTAATCCTTTTATCTAGCAGTGATTTGTATTTTTGTCTTGTTCAATGTTGAATCATAACCCATATTTTTTATCACTAAATCATGCTTTCCTGATTGTCTCGAGATATTTGAGACTATCACAATATCTGGATAAGCTAATTTTACTTTAGTTACATGCGCTTCAGTTATTGCGTATCCAAAGCTCGGGCTTACAGATGTTGAAAAGGTCTGTGATCTTAATAATGAATCTTTCTTGTCAATGTTAGAGGATGGCTTTGTCACAAAGATATATGTTCTTCCGTCAACAACACTTGATACCATTTCTAATGAACTATTCGAGCTGGTTATTTTCGGATTAGAGCTTTCAGAAGCAATACCAATAGATACAGTTGAGTTCTTGAATCGGGTTATTCTTTGATCTTTCACAATGTTTGAGCCGCCCGAGTATTTTACTCCTAAAGATGCTTGCTGTGCCACTACGCTTGAAGTCAAAGTGCTTGATCCGACAATTATCTGTAAAGAATGATTACTTCCATCTTTGGGTGCGGAAAATTTCAAAGTATAATTTCCTTTATTTCCGTCAAATACTGAGAAATCCTCAATCTCTTTTCCATCAATCTTTAATGTTATTCCAGATTTTGAGATTCCTCCCACTCCTACTGAGGATCTTGAGATGTTTAAGTCATAACGGACTAGTTGACCTTCGACAGGAGTGCTGTGTTTTATTGTTCTTACAGATGTTGAATCTCCTGTGCTTACTGTGAATGCAATTGTTGTAGTATTAGTATTTCCAACTTTATCGCTGCATTTGATGCTGTAATTGTAAGAAGTTGTATTCAATGAAGATACTAAAGTCTCGTGAAGTATTGATCCTGTGAATGAGAACTGCTTGTATGCATCCACTCCTCTCTTGTATGAGCATGTGGCATTTTCATTAGTTATGACTGCAAAGTCTGCATCCTTGCTAGAGTAAGTTCCTTTTGGCCTGATAAATAAAAATCCCGGAGGTTTTGAATCTACTTTTGAGCTTACTGAATCTGAATATGGACTAAATAATAATGCTCTGTTCTTTGATTTAACTCGCGCATAATATTTTGTTCCTGAAGTCAAATTAAATAATTTCTTGAAGGTGACATTTCCGACATTGAAAACTCCTGTATTATTAGATCCTTCAGATGTTCCTACTTCTAATATGTAAGTAAGTATTCCACTGATATCTGAGGAGGCAGTCCAGTTAAAAGTCAAATTAGTTTTATTATTTGTTTGTATTGGATTCAATAATTGAGGAACTGCAGGAGCTGAAGAGTCAATCTTGACAGTATAATGTCTTGTGCTTCCCCAGGAGCCAGCACGATTTCTTGCTTTAACGTGGAAGTATAAAACTCCATCTTGAACACTGGAAAATGAAACATTTGATCCAACTTCAGGAATGTCATCCGGCAAAGTATTAGATGTCTGATCAAATGAGTAACTATAACTAGAGATTCCACTTATAGTATCCGAGCTATTGTATTTGAAGAAAACTGTATTGCTAGAACTCCAGTTAACTTGATTATGAGTTGTACTATTAATAGTTGGAGATAATGGAGCAGTAAGGTCAACTTTTATTCCATTAGAACTGGCATTACTTGTCAAGTTCGCAGAATTTCTCACTCTGATAATCACGTAGTAAGTTGTGTTGCTTGAGAGATTCAATCCAGTTATTGTTGTTCCAGAAACTGTTCCAACACTTGTGAAGTTCTTGACATTTGTCTTATTCTTTACATTTCCAACAGCGTACTCGTAAGTCAACACAAGATTAAGCAGATCAGATTCTGGATCACTAGCACCAGACCAGTTTATCGAGAGCTTTTTGCTGTTGTTCGTAAAGTTTCCTGCATCTACGACTGAGGGGGCAATCGGAGGAGTAGTATCAAGTCCAGAACCATTAGTTCTCAAAGTTATAGTATCATTCTTTTCTCGGACAACTCCTGTTGTTTGATTTGCCTGTACATAAACTCGTTTTAATCCGTCTCCACTGCTGAGGACCCATAATCTTTGACCAATGCATGATTCCCATCCTGTAAATACTCTGTTCTCGTTAGCATATCTGCATTTGCTTACAGCTGAAGGATCGCTTAAAGTTGTGTTTAGCATAACATTTCTTGTTCCAGTATACTCTTGATTTGTTGCATTAAATCCTGTGACTCCTAAATTTCTAATGTTAAAAGTGATATTAACAAGAGTTACGTTAATAGTGAAGTTAAGTGTCTTTCTTCTTGTATTTCCTGCAGTATCATTAACAAACAGAGTTAAATTATTCCCTCCTTGACTTGTAGCTATAAAACTTGAGTTTTTACAAGTTGAAATTACAACAGAACTTCCTCCATTAACTTTGTAATAACAACTTCCTTTATTTGTATCAGATGCAGTATAATTTATAGTGACATTAGTCTTTTGATATACTTGGGCATTAACTGGAGATGCAATGATTAATGTTGGATTTAAAGTATCAAGAGTTATATTCCTCAAAGGTGATGTGTACTTCTCGCCACTTGTACTACGGACAGTGACATTATAAAAGTAAAGACCATCTGTTAGAGATGAAAAAGTATGATTCGTTTTAGTTGAAACAGTTTTTGTTGAGCTTGAGTTCAAGCCCTTGGTTCTGTTATACAAGTAAAAAGTAATATTCCTGAAATTAGCTCCAGCATTATGAGTTATGTTAACTTTAACAAATGTTTGAGATTTCTTAACTCCTGAACTCAAAGTCGGAGATTTGTAAGAAGCATTAAGCGGAATTACTGTGCTGTTAAAGAATCTTTTTACTGACTTTATATTTCCTGCAGTATCATTTGCGAAAACAGTGATGTTAAATCTTCCTGCTCCATACAACAAGAAGCTTGAATTTTTACAGCTTGCAAGCGCTCTTCTCTGTCCAGTAATATTAGTATAATAGCAATTGTTTTTGTTAGTATCAGATGCACTATAATTCAGTGAGATGTTTGCAGATGAGTAAACTGTATTATTAATAGGACTTGAAACTGTCAATGTTGGACTTGTTCTGTCTATTGTTATTCTTATTTTTACAGTGTTGTTTGAATTTCCTGCACTATCGCTTGAGTAAACTGTAATGTTATGATTTCCTTCTGCGAATTTAGAAGTATCAAATGATTTGTTAGTCCAGAAATTACCTCCTAAATTACGAGCAACAAAAGTTCTTGTCTTTAAACTTGAACCATTCGTGATATTAAACTTAACAGAACTTATTGAAGTGTAAAGATCTGTAACCGTAGCATTAAACACTAAAATTCCTGCTGAAACATTCTTGCCATTATTCGGAGCATTAATACTAACATTCGGCTTTGTACGATCTATAGTTATTCTCACCTTAACAGTGCTATTCAAGTTTCCTGAAGTGTCGTCAGCAAATACAGTTATATTCTGAGTTCCCTGCAAGAAATTAGCAACATTCATACTTGAATTAACATAATTATTTGCATGCTTTACTGCAATGAAAGTTCTCGTCTTTAAACTCGAACCATTTGTTACATTAAACTTAACAGAATTTACTCCTGTGGTATCAACAACTGTTGCGTTCATACTGACAGTTCCAGAGCTGAAATTCTGGAATTTTATCGGGAAATTAATAGAAACATTCGGCTTTACAGAATCAAAATTAAAAAACCTATAAACAGTCTTGTTCAAGTTGCCCGCAGTATCATTCGCATAAACTGTAAAGTTATGCCTTCC
>CAZDUE010000065.1:0-9021 GCA_964508575.1 uncultured Methanosarcinales archaeon | reverse complement strand
TTATAAATTTTTCTTAAATTTAGTAGCGGACAAAGATTGATGTACTCTACAAATAATTATTGTCCGCATATTGTCCGCAGCTAAATTTTTTTATTCTAGCTTAAAATACTGATCTAAAAACATGTTAAAATTTAAATAAATCACGATTAATCTGTTCAAAATGCCCAAAACAGACATAATAATATTCAAAGATTGTGAAAGCGTTGAAAAAATGACGAATTTATCGCAAGATTTTGGATACTCTCAAATCTTTAGTCTTGTTGATTTTTCAGATCTGGAGAAAATAAAATTCATAAGCCAAAATAATTTATTGATAAGAATTAATTATGAAACTTTTAGTAAAAAAGCTTTTCAAAAACAAATAAAAGATAAGCTGAATGGTACGCTAAATAATAAAATCCCTGATAACAAGTACAGAGTGATTGTGGACTTTTCAGATATCTCAAAAGATCGGGAATTCATCAATAAAACCCGCGATGTTTTTTCCAGCAAAATAATAGCAGGAGTTGCTGGACTTGAACAATGGGGAAAGAAAGATTCATTAAATTACAAAAGTTCAGGAATGAGCAAAGCACTCTGCCAGCTGGCTGTGAAAAATGATATTGCTGTAATCTTTTCAAGCAAGTCAATATTCGAGAAGAGTGGAACAGAGAGATCAAGAATTCTTGGAAGAATAAAACAGAACATTCAGTTATGCACTAAAAACAAGGTGAAAATGGCTTTAGTCAGCTTTGCTCAAAATACTCAAGAGTTTTCATCATCAGAAGATATGCAGCCACTTGCAGAAATTTTAGGGATGAATACAAAAGATGCTCGAGATTCTATTGAATGCAATATTTCAGCGAAAGTTTTGTGAATGAATTTTATTATTCTTAACAATTAACTCTTAGTTTTTAACGTTTTTCTTAGTCTTCATCAACAAAACAATTCCTATAATGATCATCAAAAGACTAGCAATTTGTCCTAAACTAAGATTTAAGAAAATTCTATTTTCATCCCTGAAAAAATCTAATAAAAATCTAGTTAGCCCGTAAATCCAAAGAGCATGATAAAATATTCTTCCTGGAACATACGTTTCAGATTTTTTAGTTTTTTTGTATGCCATAAATAATACTGCAAAACTTATTACATGAGTTATTGACATGTATAACTGATAAGGATGCCTGCAGTCATTCACTGAGGGAAATTTAACACACCAAGGAAGATCTGTTTTTGTGCCATAAAGTTCAGCATTTATGAAATTTCCAATTCTTACTAGAGTTGTGCTGAAAAAAGTTATTACTGATATGACATCCATAATTTCAAGAAAATTTATCTTTTTATTTTTACAGAAAAAATATACTGATATCACAGAAGCTAAAAAGCAGCCATGAGCTGAAATTCCACCATTCCAGACTCTGAAAATTTCTAAAGGATCACTTAACAATAATGAGGGATTATAAGCTATTAAAAATCCAATCCTTCCTCCTAAAAAAACTGAAATAGCAATAATCAAAACTAAAGAATTAGCATTTTTCTCATCAAGATTCTTGATTAAGCTTTTATTAGCAATGTAAATAAAAACAAATTGCATGACAATAAAAGTGATAATATAAGCTAAAGCATAATATTTTACTTGAAAATTTCCAATTGAAAAAAATACCGGATTAATATTATGAATAAACATACTTGTTTAAATCATATTCATTATAAAAAGCTTTATAAAAGCAGTAACAATAAGTCCCTCTATAAATTATAATCAGTTAAATTAAGTTATCATATTTATAAAATCAGTAAAAAGGGGAAAATGAGCAAGAATAATAATTGGAAAAGCATTCTATTAAATAAAAGCAGTTTATTCAATATTTCTTTAGTTTTAATATTATACACGTTAGTTTCTGGGTGCGGAATGCAGAGTACAACAATCACTGCAACTCCTATTTCTGGAAATGCTCCTTTAACTGTGCAATTCTCTTGTTCAATATTGTTCATTGGAGGAACAGAATCTTGTTCTAGCCCATCACAACGTATAGGATCATGGAATTTTGGCGATGGAACTACAGGAACTGGATTAACTGCAACTCACACTTATTCAAGTGCAGGAACTTATACTGCGACAGTAGTTGTAACTGATTATGATGGTGAAACAGTTACAGCAACACAAACAATAACAGTTACTGCGCCTCCTCCTCCTGCTGTTACAACCCCTCCTCCTACGCCAGATATTCAAGCAACATTAACAGCAACTCCTACTTCAGGAAATGCTCCATTGAATGTTGCATTTTCTTCAACATCTTCAGGAGGTTCAGGAACTTTTACTCAAAACTGGAATTTTGGTGATGGTTCTACAGGATCAGGAGCGAGCGTTTCTCATACTTACTCAACTCCAGGAACATTCACAGCTACGATGACTGTGACAAGCGGTTCTAAAACAGCAGTAAAAACACAAACAATAACAGCCACTCCTTCTCAAACTCCTGATACTAATGAAACAGTCTGCAATGAAAGAACAGGAAAGGGCTCTGGAAAAACCGTGTTTTTAGCAAACGCTCCTGTAGGAAAAAGATGCTGCGGAGCTAATGGAAAACAAGATTCAGGATTCATAACTTCTGACAAATTAAACGCTTGTATTTTTAATAACAGAACTTGCGGAACAAGAACAGGACTTTGCTGGAAAGAAGCAATTTCTGAGAATTTCGGAGATGTTGAGCTAATTAAAATTCCCACTGTAAATCCTAATATTCGTAGTTCAAAGATTCAGGCATTTACACTGCCAACAGGATTATGGAAAGGTGTTTCATTTGAGAATATTGGATTTATAAGCATATTTTCAGGAACACCAACAGATGTTGAAGGATTAAGTCCTGTTAATTCATGTCCTGCAAATAATCAACAGATAAACTGGGCTCAAGTTGCCTGGGGAGCAGGAACAGGAGAAACTACTGCAGATTCAATATATTCTTGTGTTTCAAAAACTGATATCATTTCAGATAAACTACCAAAAGGAATGTGGTGCGGTTACACTTTTGTCAATCAAGGAACAAGATCAAGTATTTACGGAAGTAATGTTTTGTGTGAAGGTTCTAATCCTGCTGTTAATTGTCCTGCAGGATATAAACAGTTTGCATGGTCTATGATATCATGGCAAGATGATAGTATTGCAGACAGTCTTTATACTTGCATATTACAAGAAGATAAGTTTGCTTCAGAACTTCCTCAAGGGGCCTGGTGCGGTTTTGCTTTTAAAAATGACGGAACAAGACCTAGTGTTATGAGCCGAGGAAGTGTTCCAGCACAATTCACAATAAAATGCCAAGGATCTGATCCTGATATTTCATGTCCTTTAGGATACCAGCAGGAGGACTTTTACATGGTTGCCTGGCATGATGATTCAATAGCAGATTATGTAAAAACTTGCGTGAAGAAATGAAAACTGAAATGAAAAATAAAAAAATGATATCAAAGTCACTTCTGTTATTAGTATTCATGTTTTTATTAATAATTACAGTACAAACTTCTTCAGCTGTTCCTGATACAATTTTATATCGATGCTATGCAACAAATCAAGGATTTGCTGAACATTTTTTAACTTCTGATTCTAATTGTGAAGGTGCGCCAGGAAGAGATGGCGCAATGATTAAAGTTTCTTCAACACAAGATTCAGGAACTGTTCCATTATACAGGTGTACTCAATACAATGGTGCTCAATACGGTGCTGACACATTTACTTCTTTATCAGCCACATGTGAAAATGTTAACACCTGGCAAAACAGAGGAACATATGGTTATGTACGTACCAGTCCTGCACCGTCTTTTGTTCCGGTTTACAGATGTGGAACAAGTCCAGGACAAAACTTTGATTCAATATCTGCTAACTGTGAAGGACAACCTTATAACTTTGGAGTTCTTTATTACGCAGTATCTCCTGATTATGTCCCTCCTGCAATTACAGTATCCACAACAGCTTCAACATCTTCAGGAACTGCTCCCTTAGCTGTTACTTTTACTTCAGCTGTTTCTGGAGGTTCTGGATCTTATTCTAGTTACTCGTGGAATTTTGGTGATGGTACTGCAGGAACAGGATCAAGCGTTTCTCACACTTATAATACTCAAGGCACTTTTACAGCAATTTTAACTGTAACAGATAGTTATGGAACTACAGCTACGTCTTCTAAAACTGTTACTGTGAATCCTTCTACCCCATTATCTGTTACAATTAATTCTAATGTGAACTCAGGAAATTTTCCTTTAACAGTTCAATTTACTTCAACCTCTTCAGGAGGTTCAGGAACTTTTACTCAAAACTGGAATTTTGGAGATGGTGCTACAGGATCTGGTTCTAGTGTTTCTCACACTTATAATACTCAAGGCACTTTTACAGCAATTTTAACTGTAATAGATAGTTTAGGTGCTTCAAATACTGTAACAAAAACAATTACAGTTTCAGCCACTCCTCCACTAACTGGAGCAGTCCCATATGACATAATGATTGGTTCTGATGGGCAATGGCATGAGTGTACAACACAAGGGGAAAAATTAATAGTTAATGATCCTGCGATAGGGACTCATGAGTTCTTATGCTATTTTCATCCTGTGGCTAATATAATGAGCTGGGGAGAATGCTGTTCTTCTCTAAGCTCTTGCTCAAACCAAGGAGATTCAGGAACTAGATTCTTGACAGGTGAGAAGACAAATGTTAATGGACAAGATTTTTTCTGCTCTGCAGACAATAAATGGATAAATAATCTGGACTTGGATCAAGGAGCTTGCGAAGCTTCAGGAAGAGTATTCACAGGAACAAAATGCTGTGATCCAGGAGAAACTTATGAAGACTCTAGACATGGATGCTTCCAAGGAAGTCCTGTTTTGAATAATACTTTACATTTCAACAAGCATCAATTATTCTTGAATTCAAAATTTTTTGAGTGTTCTATTAACGCTGGAAGCTCAGTTTCTTTTTGTTCAATAAAAGGAAACTTTCGCTGTGGAATATCAGGAGTCTGGGAAAAAATAGGAGATCTAAATGCGAACTCTTTGAAAACTTCTTATAATTCTCAAATCTCAAGAGGTTGCTGTCAATTAACTTCTTGTTTTGATGGAGTTAACAACCAATGCGTTTCAGATCAATCAGGAAATGCTTCTGCCCCTTCATTTGCGGGTTTCAGATGCTTGTCAGGAAATTGGACATCTTATACTGCGTCACCTCCAAAACAAGATTGGGATGGAATTGAAGGTTTCTGTCCAAGAAGAACACAGTGTTTAGTTGATATTAATGGAAATAAATCAAACAACGGACTTCCAGAAAAATATTCAAATGCTTTCAAATATAATCCTTTATTTGCAGGGAAAAACCAAAATCCACAGTGCATAGAAAATGAGCAGTACATTGAAGATCATCTTTGTAATGGAGGAAACTGGAGTTCAAGAACAGCAATAACAGCAGGAACATTATTAACATTAAGGCAAAATCTTGCACCTTACACATTGTATTGTGATAACTTTTCAAATTCACTTAATGGTGTTGATTATTTTGTCCAAGGAAAAAATGTTCGAGATTATATTGGACTAAAAGGGTTTGGAGCAATAAATGGAAAGATGAGCCCGTGCAGAGATTCTAATAATCTTTCAAATACAGAATGTGTGAATAGTTTCTGTATTTTAAATGATCCAGAAAAGACAATATTCGGAGTAAGCTTAAATAGACCTTTAGAAGCAGAAAATTTTTCAATAGCAGAGCCATTAGGAATCTCCTGCTTTAATGCACTTTCAGGAAGACCAACAGATGAATTTATAGACTGTGGAAATCATAAAGTCTGGTTTAATCCAGTAAAAAAAATATTGATATATTCTGATAAAAATATAATTATACAGAACAAAGCAGCAATAACTAATGTTGTAACTAATTTCATATCCTCTCCAAATAGAGCCCTTCTTGATTTTACTTTGAATGCTTTTAGTCCGAGGGACATCAACGGAGCACGACTTGATTATAGTTTTGTAAAAAATAATGCAAATAACGGAAAATTATATTTAAGCGAGAAACAAGGACGAGTTATCAGAGGAAGTTATGATCAAAAACAAGGAAAAGACTTTTTTGTTACTAATTACTCTGGATTTGGAGTGAGTGTTTGCGATGCAGTACAAGCACTAACTTTTTTTGAAGAAAGTAAAATATCCTGCTCCCAATTCTTATCAAAATCAGTTATAACAGCAAAAGGAAATAAAGATAATGGAAAATCAACAGCAATCTGGAGAGATACAACTGCTGTATTAAGATTCGAACCTGGAGCAGAGCAATCCTGTCCTGCAGATCTTGAAATGTGCCCCTCAAGCCAATTGTTAAAAGTAAACGAAACTTGCGCTTCAACTTTAAAAAATACCTGCAACGGTGGAGTAGGACCTGATGCAAAATGCTGTCCTGGACCAAGAAATCCATTAAGATGCAGTCAGATGGGATATTCTGACTGTCCGGGAACTTGTCCAACAAGCTATGTAGGAGCATTTGATACTAGTACTTGCTGTGCTATAGCACAATGTCCTTTAAGAACTTGTTCAGAAAGAGGAGGAACTGTTTGTACTGACTCGCAGTCATGCTCATCAGGTTTTGCAATATCATCAGATACAAATAGGTGCTGTCCTATTGGATCATCATGTGGTTTGAAAACTTGTGCAGAACAAAGAGGAGTTTCATGTAATTATCCAAGCTTATGTTTAGTGGATACAACAGCAGCTTCTGATACTAATTCCTGCTGTCCAGCAGCTGCTTGCACTTCGCTACAATGTACTGCTGATGGTACATTATTCAGTTCATTTTCTACTATAACTACTCAGAATTATTGTGATACAGGAAGCTTAACTCAGAGATGCGATGCAGTTCATAAATGTCCTTTAACAAGAGTATGTGCAGGAGGAGTTTGTTTGCCTAAGACAACATTTGTTTTTAATTTATCAGGACAACAACCAGTACCAACAGGATTCTGCCAATTAAAAACATCTTGCTCATCTGGAGAAGCTTGTGTACTAAAATTATCAGACTCTACAAATGCTCACGCAGCTACTTGCAGTTCAAATTACCCATTATCATTATGCTGTTCAGGTAGTGGATTGACAACAAGTTCTGGAGCAAATGTGTTGGCATTATCTGATGTTATTAATGCGCACGTTGCAAGAGCAGATGATACAGGATATACAGTGTTTGCAAAACTAGGATCTTCATCTGGAGTTGATATTAAATACGCAACAAATAATGCGTTATGCTCCTCACTTGGAGATTACTCATGTCTGCTTTCAATAAGCGACAGTACAAATGCTCATGCAGGACAATGCGGAAGTTATCAAATAAGTGTTTGTGGAAAAGTTGGAGCATCTGTTGGAGCATCAACTACTTCTTCATGCTCAGATGGAACACAAAACAATCAATGCTCAACATCTAAACCAAATTTATGCCAGAATGGACAATTAATTAGTAAAGCATCTCAATGTGGATGTCCTGCAGGACAAACAGTACAAGGAGATAGTTGTGTTGCAACTCAAACAGTTCTTACAGGAACTTTGTGTGGTTTGAGTAATAATAATTTGAATAATGGTCCTAGTTCACTTGATCTATGCGGCGGATTGAATCCTCTGAGTTCTTGTCCTTCTGGATACTCGCAGAAAAGCATGGTAGTTAATGGAGGAATCGATAAATTATTTTCATGTACTGCTTCTAGTACTACAACACTTGCAGGAGCATTATGCGGATTAAGCAATCATAATATTCAAAATACTGCAGATAATAATGGCAATAGTTTACTAAGTACTTGTCAAGGATTAGATCCAATGAACTCATGTCCTTCAGGATACTCGCAAAAAAGCATGGTAGTTAATGGCGGAATTGATACATTTTTCAGTTGTGTTATAACTACAGCTACTACTAGCACAGACACTTTATGCGGATTAGCAAATAACAATCAGCCTAATGGCGCTTCATTACTAGATAATTGCAATGGACTAAATCCTTCAATTTCATGTCCTTCAGGATACTCAAAGAAATCAATGATCTTCCACGGAGGAGTTGATACATTATTTAGCTGTGTTAAACAAACGTCTTTAACTAGAAAAACAATTAACTTCGATGACTTGGGTTTTGGAATAACTGTTAACAACCAATACAGCTCAAAAGGTGCAACTTTCTCTTCAGTTAGTTCAACTGGAGCTATAACTGGTGCTACAACTTTTAGTAATGCTGGAGCATGCGGAACATTATCAGAATCAACATCTCAGCCGAATTTTTTAATAGGAAATACAGTTTTCTCGCCAATTAAAATAACATTTACAACTCCTGTAACTTTTGCATCAATGCAATTAATAAGTGTTGGCAGTTCTACTGTTACGATAAAATATTTTGATGAATCTGGGAATGTTCTTTTTACTAAAAGCGTAACGCATCCTGAAGGTCCTGCTGACGGGTGTAATAATAAAGATTTAATTCAGTTTACATCATCTGGAAATCCAATAAGCAGAATAGAGCTTTCAGCAATAAACACAGAACAAGGAGATGGTTATGGAATAGATGACTTGAGTTTTGATCCTATACAAACAACAAAAGGAAATGTTTTGAATTTGAATTTTGATGAGAATTCTGGTGCTACTACTTTTGTTGATTCGAGCGGTGCCGGAAATGTTGGAACTTGCTCATCACCAAATTGTCCAATTGCAGGAGTTTCTGGTGTTAAAGGCAGTGGGTTGAGTTTTGATGATGTTGATGATTCTGTAATAACTCCATTAAAAATGAATTATGCTAATGGAGCTACTTTTAGTGTTTGGATTAAAACTACTGATACTGCAGCTGAAATTTTTAATGATGGAGGAGGAGCTACTGATCTTGCAGGTATGGGTCTTTTTGTAGATCCAGCTGATGGGAATCTGCCTCCAGGATTTTTTAATCCAGTTTCAGGTGCGGTTATGCTGATGGGAAGTAAAGGAGGTCCTCATGGTTCTCCTAATTTTATTATTCTAGGTCCTAAAGTTAATGATGGTCAATTCCATCATATCGTTGCTACG
>CAZDUE010000064.1:0-9026 GCA_964508575.1 uncultured Methanosarcinales archaeon | reverse complement strand
ACATATTTAAAATTAAGTTCTTTTGCAAAATTTTCATCTTTGTTAAGGTCAAATGCTAAGACATTCATTTCAAATGATCTGCACATTCTTACAACGTGCCTTCCTATACTTCCAACTCCTACTACTCCCACAGTCTTTCCTTTAAGATCATACGTTCTTAATCCATCTCTTGAAAAATTGCCTCTTACTGTTTTTTCATAGGACTGAGGAATTTTTTTGACAGTTGCAAGAATCAAAGCCATTGCATGCTCTGCTACAGTATTTTCACCATAAACAGGAACATTACAGACAATTATTCCTCGTCTTTTGCATTCATCAAGATCTATATGGTCGAAGCCAGTTGATAACGTTGCTATTAGCTTTAGCTTCGGTAATTTGTCAAGAATCTCTTTAGTGAGCTTGGAAAAAACAAAACAGCAGACAACTTCGCAGTCTTTGATCTTTTCCACATTTTTCTTAGTCAAGCAACGATTTAAAAAAATCAGATTGTCATTCTTTAGTTTAGGAGCTAAATGATCCTGCTCCCACAATTCTAGTTCTACTAAAGCAATTTTCATAACTAAAACTTTTCAGGATGTTGTTTATATAATTTTCTGTTCAATAAAATTAACAATTGTTAAAGTTGAACTGAAAAGACCCTGATAACCCGTTAAATGGAAGCGCAGTCTTGAAATCTCAAGAGGAATAATACATCGTTCTTCTCTTCAATGATTCTCTCAATTTTGAAATATTTTTTTATAAGCAGGCATATTTTATCGTACTTCTCAGATCGTTTCAATAACGTGATTATTATCGTTCCCGAATCTTTGCAGACTCTCTTCATCTCTTGCAGAGAGTTTTCTGGATTCTCAAAGTTATGGATTGCGCTCACACAAGTTATTACGTCAAAAATTTTATCAGAAAATGGAAGTTTTTCTGCTCTGAAAAAATGACAGTCAAACCCTTTCTTCTTGCATTGTTTAATCATTCCTTTAGAATTGTCAACTCCTTGTTTTGAACATTGAATGTTCTTAGATTCTAGAAATTCAAAAAACATTCCTGTTCCACAGGCAACATCAAGGAGTTTATCTTTTTCTTTTATCCCAATCATGCTGATTATTATTTGATACTTCCCATATTGTTCAGTCCTATGGAGTGAATCATAAGATTGATTGATATTATCATAGCTGATTGTATCTTGTTTAGTATCTTCTATTATTTTGATTTGCTTTTCTTTTTCGCTTCCCTGTTTGTTTTCCATATTAATCCTGATTTCATTTTTGTTACTTTAAAGAGTATAAAAAAACTTTGTTTTCTCTGATAAAAAACCCAAAAGGTTTAAAAAGGCATTTTCAACAAGTTAATCAATGGTTAAAACTGCTGATAAAGATAGTAAAGATAAAGCACCTGAAAAATCTGTGGTTGATTACATAAAGCATGAACTTTCAAAAGGGCTTAAGAAAAAGCAGATAGAAAAAGCATTGCTAAGTGCAGGATGGTCTTCTAAAAAAGTAAGCGAAGCTTTTGAATATATTGAACAATCTCCAGCTGCTGAAAAAACAGTTCATTCTGATAAAGATGAAAAATTCAGTTTAAAAGGAATAATCGATAAAGCAAGACAATTAACTGCATCCCCAAAAGAATTTTTTGAAACTGTTAAAGATGAAACCATCAAGCCAGTTTTAATTTTTCATGCAATTTTTTTAGGTGTTTGCTACGTGCTGCTTTTTATTCTCCTAACTGTTTTAAATTCTGAAGGATTAACTGGTGCTGACTACCTTTCATCTTTTGGGATTTTCCTTTTACTGATATTGGCAAATTATCTGGGAACATTCATTTATGCAGGTCTTGTCTTTTTACTGACCAAAATATTTGACAGAACTACATCATACAAAGATGTGATGAAAGCAACTACATATAATATGTTCTTATCGATATCTATAATTTCAATAACAGTGGGGATTACTTCATTATTGACTGCATTCACAGATGTATCTAATGGATTGGTAATATTCTTTCAGGTATTAAATACAGTAGCAGTCACATACACATTATTATTGCAAGGATTGGGTTTATCAAGATTATTTAATCTAGAATGGTGGAAATCCACAATAATAATTCTAATAGTGGTAGCAATACAGATTGGAATACTCTTCTTATTGCTGCAGACAGGAATATTTGTTATCTGAATTTTTTAAAATAAGACGTGCATGCTGGTATCATAATTTTCTGACTTCTTCAGATACAATTTTTTTAAGATCGTCTACATTATTAATTTTTTTAAAAAATTTTCCAGAAGGATAAACACATGCAACTGCTCCTTCAGGGTTGCAGAATCCAAGACAGCTTACTTTAGTGCAGTAAACAATTCGAGTCCATCCTTGAGCCATCACCCATCTTTTTAGCTCTTTGAATTGATCAACTGTTATGGTTGGACCACAACTAGGCATAGTGTTATTTTCTCTCTGAGTCCTATCATTTACGCATACAAAGATATGAACTTTTGGAGCAGCAGTTGTTATCTCTTGAACCATAGGGATCATAGTCTTCGAAGTGTTTATATATGTTTTTGATAATCTGAAATATTGAGATGTATCTATGATAATTGCACTAGTGGGATTGCCTGGATCTGGGAAAGGATCAGTTTCCAGTATTCTTGAAAAAAAAGGATTCTCTAAATTGAGGTTCGGTAAGATCACAGATATTGAACTAAAAAGGAGAATGCTAGAAATCAATGAGGATAATGAAAAAAAACTGCGGGAAGAATTAAGAAAAACTTACGGGATGAGTGCTTATGCTCAGCTTTTGACTCCATTTATTGAAGAAATGCTGGCAATAAAAAAGCGAGATATTGTTCTTGACGGCATGAGAAGTTATGAAGAATACGTTTTAATGAAAAAGAGATTTGGTAAAGATTTAAAAGTAGTGATTATTTCTGCTCCTCAAACACTAAGAATCAGAAGGTTAAGCAAAAGAATCATAAGACCTTTGACTGAGGAAGAAGTCAAAGCGCGAGATTATGATGAACTCAATGTTCTCAATGAGAGAAAAACCATAAAACATTCAGATTACAGGATAAAAAACACAGGGGATTTAAAATCTTTAAGTAGAAAGGTTGACAAGATGCTCATAAAGATAAACCGGTGAAATGATGAATATTGACAATAAAGGAGCGCTTCCTTCACAAGAGCTTAGAAAACTGGTAAAACAAAAAATAATAGACCATAGTTTCCAGGAAATAAAAGAAGATCAAATACAGCCCTCTAGTTTAGATCTGACAATAACCAATAAAGCTTTCCGAGTTTCTGGAATGTTCCTTCCAAAAAAAGGAGAAAAGATTTCAGAAATTTTGAAAAAAATAACTATTTACGAGCAAGATCTTGAAAAACAGCCGATAATTGAGAAGGATGTTGTCTATGTCATTGAATTAAACGAGCATCTTGATTTGCCTGAAGATATATATGGATACTGCAGCAGCAAAAGTTCCACAGGAAGATTGAACATTCAAACAAAGCTTATCTGCGATAACACTGATAGCTTTGATAAAGTTGAGCGAGGATATAATGGAAAACTTTATCTTCTTGTGATCTCAAAGTCCTTTCTTATTGGATTAACTCCTGGAGATAGCTTGAATCAGATCATACTGCACAATGGCTACTCAAGATTAAATGATCCAGAGCTATTGTATGAGCATCAAAAAAAGTCATTTTCTTTTGATGATAAAGGCAATATCCTGAACTTATCTCTTCACCATGGAATACTTCTCAGCATCGATCTTATGAAAAAACCAATATGCTGGAGAGCAAAATCTAATAATGAGCCCATTTTTTTAAACAAGAGAAATTACAATCCTTCAGATTATTTTGAAAAAGTTGAAACTCTCAGCGATGGTTTTATCATTCTGAATGAAGGTGAATTCTACATATTCTGCACTAAAGAGAAAATATCTGTTCCTCTTGAGTACTCGGCGGAGATGGTTGCATTTGACTCAGGAATAGGTGAGTTCAGAAGTCATGATGCTGGATTTTTTGATCCTGGATTTGGCTATGGAAAAGGAAATATTAAAGGAACTTCTGCTGTTCTGGAAGTCCGCCCTTATGGCAATAATATAATTATTCGAGATGGTCAGCCAATATGCAAGATGGTCTTTGATAGAGTTACAGAAATTCCAGATAAAGCTTACGGTGTTGATTTAAAATCTAACTATCAACAGCAGGAAGGTCCTAAGCTAAGCAAACATTTCAGACAGATAAACTGAAAAACAACTATTTCAAAAAAACCAGCTCAATCAATCAGTTCAATTATTTTTTCTTTGTTTGTCAATCCAGATTTTATAACTGCTTTTTTACGAAAATATCTGGAAAGAAATCTTATTAGCTCTTTATTTGCTTTATTCTTGTCAGCTGGCGCAGATATTGCGATTTTATAAGTATTATTATTTTTATCAAATTCCTGGATTTCAGTTTTGTTTGAATTTGGCTTCACAATAACTTTGAATTTCATAATTAAAAATCAGAGCAGATCCTGTTTAAAATTCAATAATCTGAAGTTTAATAATTTGGATCAACTATAATCTCTCCACGTGTTTTTACATTTCTGGCATTTATAAAATTTTGTTTCTGGCTCATCAGAAGCTCTGGTTTGAACTGTCCAAAAATATGCTTTCCTGTTCTTGCATTTAGGACATTCAACTTCTACAAGAGGATAGACTTCTTTTTCTTCTTCGATTACTTCAACACTTTTAACAGATTTCACAACTTCTTTTATTGTTGTTCCAGATTCTGCATCTTTGTTTTTAAAGCCGCATGAGCACGCCATTATCTTTTTATTACCATCTTTTTTAGGCATCAACAATGAGCCGCATTTTGGACAAAACACTTAAATCACCTCAAACACGAAAATTTTGTTTTAAATTTTGTTTAAAAATTTAAAGCTTTTTCATATATTCATTTATATGCACAGGTTATTCATTTATATGCACATTTAATAGTATCATTTCATTTAACTGCATTGATCATTTCAACGAAACTTATTTTTACCCATCCAAGCCATGGAATCTTTATAATTCCTTTTCCGATTATCTGCTCTTGCCTTATGTTAGTCTCATCAAGACCTTCGAAAGTTATCTGATCACAATTGTTATCTCCTTTTGTTTCATAAATTTTTTGACCATTTACTTCACGAATTCTTATTAATCTGTGAATTATTGGATCAGGTCTTGAAGTTTGAAATACAATAACATCCCCTGCTTTTAAATTTTCTGCTCTTGACAAGACTATTATGTCTCCTTTGTTGAATCCATTCTTTAAAGGAAACTGCTTAAAGTTATCAAAACTTATTTTGTCATTTGGATAATATGAAGATGCTTTACTTGTAATATCGCAAGATTTTGTACAGCACAATTTTTTTTCCCACCAAGTATCAAGATTAGCATTATGCTCCATGCTTTCTGATACAACAGCCACAATTGGATAAGATGTTCCCAGCGCAAGCCCTAATCCTGGGTATACAAGAAATTTAATTATTAAAAATGCAAGAATAATATTGACGATCCAACTCAGCACACTGTCTTCGTACCATAAAAAATGCCAGATTTTTCCCCATAAACTTTTTGGCTTTTTTCTTTCTTTAGGAATATTTTTATCATCTGAATTATTATCCACATTCTGTAATTTTTTTGACTTATCTTGTCCTGATTCCACCATTCTTTTGATTATTGAGGAACATAATAAAAAGGTTGTGATTTATTTGAAATAATCTGAATTGTCTGAACATCTTGCCTCTTGCCAAAAGTTATATAAACTCTGTTTAATTTTACAAAATAATGCCTTGGAAATTAGATATTGTTGGAAAAAAATCAGATATTGATCAGATCAAGAATCCTATTTTAATAGAAGGTCTTCCGGGAATAGGTAATGTTGGAAAGATTGCTGCTGATTTTTTAGTTGATGAATTAAAAGCAGTTAAGGTATATGAGATTTTTTCTTATAAAATGCCTCATTCTGTTTTTGTGAATGAAAAAAATCTGGTTGAGCTTCCAAGCTTAGAAATATATTATAAAAAGGGTAAGAAGAATGATATTCTTTTCCTTGTTGGAGATATCCAGCCCATTGATGAGGAATCAAACTACGAGTTTTGCGACACAGTTCTTGACTTGTTTCAAAAACATAAAGGAAAAGAAATAATAACTCTCGGAGGAATTGGACTGAAATCTGTTCCTGAGAATCCTAAAGTTTACTGTACTGCAAACACTTCAAAAATAATTGAGCGTTATAAAAAAGGATCAGTATTAAATGACAAGATTTATGGAGTAGTCGGACCCATTGTAGGAGTTTCAGGTCTTCTTGTGGGATTATCAAAAAGAAGAAATATTGAAGCAATCGCAATTCTTGCTGAAACTTACGGTCATCCAATGTATTTAGGAATAAAAGGAGCTCGTGAGATTGTGACCATACTTAATAAAAAGCTTGAGTTGAATGTAAAGATAGAAGACCTTGATAAAGAGATCAAAGAAATAGAGTCTGAAATAAAAAAAGCAGAGAGCATGAACACTAAAAAATTGCAGAGCTCTCTCAAAAAGATTAAGTTCAAGGATACAAATTACATTGGATAAAATATAGTTAAAAAAGTTTATTTTTTGAATGTCCTGAAAAGAACAATTCCAGCAAAAAGAGCGCATTTCAAAGATGCAAAGAGGTGCAAAATGAAAATAATTTCTGTTAAAGGAAGATGGATTCTTGATTCTAGAGGAAATCCTACTGTTGAAGCTGATTTATTTACAGATAAAGGAATTTTTACTGCTTCTGTTCCTTCTGGAGCATCAACTGGAATTTACGAAGCTGTTGAACTAAGAGATAAAGAAAAAGATTTTCATGGCAAAGGTGTTATTAAGGCCATAAAAAATATTGATCAAATATCTGGAAAAATAAAGGGAATGAAATGTAATGATCAGGAAAAAATAGACCAGGTCATGAGAAATTTTGACAATACTAAGAACAAATCAAAGCTTGGAGCTAACGCTATTCTGGCAGTTAGTATCGCTGCAGCAAAAGCAGGAGCTGCTTCAGAGAACAAAAGCATATACAAGTACATTTCAGAAATGTTGAGATCAAGAAAACATAAAATAAAGCTTCCTGTACCATTTTCAAATATTATCAACGGAGGAATTCATGCTGATACAGGGCTTGCAATCCAAGAGTTCATGATTGCTCCATACAAGGCAGAAAGTTTCTCTGAAGGAATTAAAATGGTATCAGAAGTTTATCAAGACCTTAAAAAGAATCTTCATAAATACGGAAGTACAAATGTTGGTGATGAAGGCGGCTTTGCCCCGAAGTTTACCCGAGTTAGAGAAGCTCTTGATGCTATTCAAGAATCTGTCGAAGAATGCGGATATTCTGAAAATATCGGACTGGCCATTGATGCTGCTGCTTCTGAATTTTACGATTCTAAATTACAGAAGTACAAGATAGATAACTCGTTGAAGTCACAAGAAGAAATGGTTAATTTCTATTCAGATCTTGCAAAATCATATAATATTATTTCCATAGAAGATGGCTTTGACCAGGATGATTGGGAAGGTTTCTCTTTATTGAATGAAGAAATTGGAAAAAGAATACAAGTAATTGGAGATGATCTTACTGTGACAAATACTGAAAGAATATCAACTGCAATAAAAAAGCAAGCGATTAATACCCTTCTGCTAAAGCTTAATCAGATAGGAACTGTCTCTGAATCTCTTGAATCTGCAAGATTGTGCTACAATAATAATGTCAAAGTCATGGCAAGCCATAGAAGTGGAGAAACTGAAGATACATTTCTAGCAGATTTTGCAGTAGGTATTGGATGCGGTGAACTTAAGTCAGGAGCTCCCTGTAGGAGTGAGAGAACTGCTAAATACAACAGAATATTAAGAATAGAAGAAGAACTTGGGAAAAAAGCAGAATACGCAGCATGGTAACCATGACAAAAAAAACAGATGAAAGAACAGGCGTAATGCGTATTGTCTTGCTAAGACATGGAGAAAGTGTCTGGAATAAAGAAAATAAGTTCACTGGCTGGACAGATGTCTCTTTAAGCAGTAAAGGAAAAAAAGAAGCAGAGCTGGCAGGAAAAATATTAAAAGAAAAAAAATATGATTTTGATATGGTTTTTGAATCAATATTAAAAAGATCAACTCAAACAACAGATCTTGTTTTAAAAAAACTTAAAAAAAATAAAAATAGCAATATTAAACGACTTAGAGCATGGCAGCTTAATGAACGCCATTATGGTGCATTGCAAGGGCTTAACAAAGCTGAGATGGCAAAAAAATACGGAGAAGCACAAGTTCATAAGTGGAGACGAAGCTACTCAATAAGACCTCCTGCATTGACAAAAAGAGATGCAAGATATTTGGAAAGTTGTAAAAAAAAAGAAATTCCAAAAAATAAAGTTCCATTAACCGAATCTTTGGAAGACACATTCAAAAGAGTGGTTCCTTATTTTAAAAAAGAAATTCTACCAGAGCTAAAGAAGGGAAAAAAAATATTAATTTCTGCGCACGGCAATAGCTTGCGTTCTTTAGTTAAGTATCTTGATAATGTTCCTGATGATAAAATAACTGAGCTGAACATTCCAACAGGAGTTCCACTTGTCTACGAGTTCAAGTTTGAAAATGATGAGTGTATGCCAATAGCTCATCATTATATTGGAGATTCCAAAAGTATAGAAAAAGCAATGGACTTAGTTAAGAAGCAAGGTTTAAAAAAAACAAAAAACCAATAGAATTTGATCTCAAAAAATGAATTAAATTGATGCTAAAATGGAAGAATTGATAATAAACACCGATGGAGGATCAAGAGGAAATCCTGGAAAAGCAGCAATAGGCATTGTCATCTGGAGCAAGGATCATAAAATTCTCGAAAAGCATAAAGAAAAAATAGGAATCACTACGAATAATGTTGCAGAATATAGCGCCTTAATTAAAGCTCTTGAAATCGCTTTCAAGCATTCAAATGAAAAAACAGAAATTAAAATCTTTATGGACTCTGAACTTATTGTAAGAC